>JBGPAV010000001.1:0-33494 GCA_041480925.1 Bathyarchaeia archaeon
ACTGTTCAAGAACGTGTCCGATTTCAACGAAAGAATGACTCGTTACCAAGTGGAACACATTGCCGGAGAAAAAGGTTCCAGAACTCGCTACATTCCGCCAAAATGCGATACGCTCAAAACGCACAGTGTATGCATAAACCCAGATGATCTATGCGGAAGAATATACCATCCCTTAACCTATTATCGGAGAAAGTTGAAAGCCTAGACAGTTAGCTCTATCAGATGACGCTAATGGAGTAGTAGCTTTTATATAGCAAGTGCGAATAAGTGAACCCTTAACTTTAAGGGTGAAACAGCAATAATGCATCGTTCTCCGATCGAGGGAAACCTCGAAGTCAATTCAGACACTGGGGTGCTCCTTCCAACATACTGCGAAGCAGCAAACATAGAAAAGCTGATCCAAGAGATCGAAAATTTAGGCCTTAACATATCCATAATGGTTATAGATGATTCAAGCCCAGACCATACAGCAGATATGGTGAGAAAGCTTCAAACAAAACATGAAAATCTTTTGCTTGTTGTAAGACCACGGAAGTCTGGACTAGGAACTGCAATAACAGACGGGTTTAGGGCTTTCTTATCTCTCAAGAACCCTCCAAAGCACATTATCACAATGGATGCAGATTTTTCGCACAATCCGAAAGAAATACCAAAACTGATAGCACCAGTTCAAACTGAATGCGATCTTGTCGTTGGTAGCAGGTACCGGAAAGGAGGCGGCACAAAAGACTGGAGTGTGACGCGTTTAGCAATAAGCAAGATAGCGAACCTAATCACAAAAGTAAAGATTGACGCTGGAATACATGATTATACTAGCGGAATGCGATGCTACTCTACAAAACTTGTGAGAAGCATGATAAACGATTTGCATAGTCAAACTTACGAGATACAGATTGAAACAATCAGACAAGCTAACTTGCGGAGATTCAAAATAAAAGAGATACCTATAATATTCATCAACCGAAAGAAAGGAAAATCGAAACTGTCCATCAATGAGATAAGAGATTTTCTTTCCTACATCTTGTCCATCGACCGTAGATGTTAACTCTGCAGTTTTTTTTGATAAGAATCTTTTTTGCACTAATCCGAATTCCCCAAAAAGGATCCTTATGAGTTGAGAACGTGGCCATGAGCCAACTGAGAGAGCATTTCAAAAAAGCAAATCTTGAAAGAATAGAGAAAATTCTAACGCTCAAAACATTCAAAATCGAGTTAAGTTGGTTCCTCGTTGGGTTAGCTATAGGCGTCTATACCATCATCTTCTCTTATTTTACGATAATGAAACACTACGAATTCAGGAGCTACGCTTGGGACTTCGGCATTTTCAACCAATCATTCTGGACCACACTCTATGAGGGTAGGTTTTTCTATAACAACGTCGAGTTGCTTGTAAACCCCTCTGGAAGTTTTTTCGGAATACACTTCAGCCCGATTCTCTTTTTGATATTGCCTATTTACGCCTTGTATTCTGCCCCACAGACTTTGCTAATATTCCAATCTTTTGTGCTAGCTTTGGGAGCGTTACCGTTATTTAAGCTGACGTTGCGTGTCGTGAAATACAGAGTTGTCGGTCTTCTTTTCGTGTTCGCTTATTTGCTCTACCCACCCCTTCAAGGGATAAATTGGTTCGATTTTCATGTACAAAGCTTTTTGCCTCTTTTCTTCCTTTCAGCAATGTACTTCCTTGAGAAAAAAGATTGGAAGTACTACCTTCTCTTCGTTGTTCTTGCCCTCATGTGCGAAGAGCACGCGACATTTGTGGTGTTGTTTCTAGGATTGTTTGTAGCCTTCCAGTATAAGGCAAGAATAATCTCCGCTCTTAGGAATAGAAATTTGAGGGAAACGCCTCTTTTGATTTCAGTAACAACTGTCATGTTGTCCGTAGCTTGGTATTTTATGACTGTGAGAATACGGAACACCTTTTTTCCAGTTAATCCTGCTTTTCTCTCCAGTTTTCAAGCTTCTTCAAACTGGAGTGTTTTAGGAGTCGCAGATCCAATGATGATCCCCCTACACATAATCTTCTATCCGCTTCAAGCTATTCTTGCTTTGAGCTATGATTCGCTGCTCAAGATCAGTTACATAGTAATCCTTTTTGCGCCTCTTGCTTTCCGATCTTTTTTCAAAATGCGATATCTTTTGCCTATTGTCCCATGGTTTTTCTATGGATTATTTTCCAATTATCAGCCTTATTACGTTATTTTTAACCAGTACCCCGCATATGTGATATCCTTCATTTTCGTCGCGGCCGTATACGCAATTTGTGACAATAAGATGCCTTCACTTAAAGCACTTAGAAAATATTTGCTGGTAATTGTCCTTTTCAGTGTGTTGTCTTTTGCATTTGTGTCACCATTGAGCCCTATTGTCACAATGTTATCTGATAGCGGATTGAAACCGATAACTCCGCGCGATCAATTAATACATGAGATCTTGGCGTATGTACCTCCTAACGCATCCATTATTACGCATAACAATCTTTTTCCGCATGTTTCAAGCAGGATCAATGCGTATGTAGCGCCAACAATTGGCCCGATATGGAATGGAAATCCGTCTGAGTGCAGACGCTTTACGGATGAGATTCTTGCGAAGGTTGATTTTGTGCTCGTAGACATTAAGTCGGATCCGTTTGCCGGTAGTGTAGTTTTCTCTCTTATGCAGGAAAATCATGGGTTTAGAGCTTTCGTTTCTGCTGACGGTGTAATCCTATTCAAGAAAAACTACACTGGCAATGTTAGGATACTGGTTCCATACTACGTAAGATACGACTACACGGTTCTTAGTCTTTACTGTGGGGAGATTACGGAGACTCCAAACTCAATGAGTCGCTTTGTTCTGTACTTCAATGGATCACTTGGGTCCTCACCTCTGTTTTGGCATGGTCCACGAAGCCTCTTGCCACCAGGTAAGTACAACGTAACCTTAAGGCTTAAAATCAATGGAACCGGCGAGATGTTCACGACAAACATTTGCTCAAACAACGGGCAGAATGTTCTAGCTTCTGAGACGTTTTCTGCAGGTAATTACACCAGAGTGTCTGTGTGGTCAAATTATACGTTCACTCTGATTCTTGATAAACCTCTCATGGATTTTGAGATCAGAACAATCAACCTCTCAGATCAAGCTGACGTCTTTCTTGATTATATAGATGTGAGACAAATCGATTCTTAGAATGCCGAAGCTGTAACTTTATAGACTGTTTCTGTAGATCATGCTTTGTATGTTCAATGGTTTTAGAGTCCGGTTTTCTCAGGGAATGTAGGAACTCCTACAAAGCGTAGACTATACCCGATAGTAGTGATTCATACGTTTATGGTTTGCAGCTATCTCTGGTCTTGTCTTCATTGATTTCGGAAAAGTCAGAATAACAATCATCACGTATAGAAAATAATACTAGGGAGCGCAGAAAGGGAAATAAATGAAAATCGTTGCAGTGAATAGCCGTCCTAATTCGTTTAGTGGTGATGAGAGGCTTTAGGAGCTTTGGTTTTTAGGTCGAACGTGTGATGAGACCAGACAAGCTGTAGGATCATCAGAAAGGCTTATGGCTTTAAGCGAAGCTAGTATCCATCCTAATTCATTGGAAGTGAAGAAGAGTATCTCCTAAGGCAGATGAAGCTGGGATGAGTGTCGCTCTATCACATTTGTCTCTGAACTTTCTAGGCGGAGAAGAGAAACTTTGTTTGTCATTCATCGAAGCTCTGCACTCAAGTGGCTATCAAGTCGCACTGCATACAGTTGAAAAGACTGATTGGGCCTCTGTGAGAAGATTCTTCGGCAAAATAACAAAACCTGACCGTGAGGTCTACGCCACATCTTCAGCAGTTCATGCGAGCTTTTTCAAAACTCCAAATCTGATTATGGCCTACGCCCGTTATCTCGGGAGATTGGTTAAACTTGCATCTGAAGAGAAATATGATGTAATCATAAACACTTATGGAGATTTGATTAACTCCATTGCTGATGTATCATATGTCCATTTTCCCATAATAGCTACTGTTGATTATCCTCAGACTCCAGCTTTCACGTCGCCGTTTAAATGGAAGGCGTACTGCAGAATATATAGTATAGCAGCGACATTCTTGGATAGCGTCAGACCTAGCTTTCTTCTAACGAATTCAAAGTTTACTCAGCAAGTGATAAGCAAGTATTTGAAACGGGAGGCACTTGTCCTGCACCCACCAGTTGATGTGCAAGCCTATGCAAGCAACAAAGTCAAGCGTGAAAACCTTGTTATAACGGTCTCGAAATTCACTCCGAAGAGAATGTTGCACAGAATTCCATTGATAGCTATGAATACTAAGAACGCGAAATTCATGATTGTTGGCGTAGCAGACGAATACTCATCTAAAACAATTCAAGACCTTAATGGACTAATAGAAAAATGCAAGGTCAAGGACAAGGTTACACTCTACCCTAACGTTCCGCGTTCAACATTGATCAAATTGCTAACGACTGCGAAAGTGTATTTGCATGTAATGACCTCGGATCACTTCGGCATATCAATCATTGAAGCTATGGCTGCTGGATGCGCACCAATCGTACATAAGTCTGGAGGACCATGGCTTGACATTCTCGATCAACAACAGGGGAAAACAGGTTTCTCCTATTCGACAGTCGAAGAAGCTGCCAGGCTCATAGACATCATTATGTCTGACGAAAGTCTATGGCGAAAACTATCTTTCACCTCACGCAAGCGATCAGAAGACTATAGTGATCAAGAGTTTCAAAAAAAGTTAAATGTTATTGTGAGAAAACTATCTTCTTCACATTAGGCGATTTAACCATGACCGACCTTTATGAATGGGTCACGAAAACCTTCACCTTGCGGAACAAACGAGATCTTGAAGAAATGCAGACAGATGCAAGAAAGGCTACGTCCGCAAACGCTTTCTCTTGGATAATAAAGGGAAATATAACAATGGAATTTGCGGATGATGCTAAAGAGATTTTGGATGTTGGATGTGGTTGGGGGAGAGAATTAATAAGGCTTGAAGATGCAGTGGGAGTCGATATTTGTCTTCCTTTTTTGAAGACAGCTAGAAACTACACGAGAAACACTGTAACACTAGCTGATGCTCACTACTTGCCGTTTCGAGATGGTTCTTTTGACTTTGTCGTGATTAGTGAAGTTGTCGAACACATGGAGCAACCCATGAGGGTCATGAACGAGCTGAAGCGAGTGCTAAAACCAAAAGGGAGATTGTTAATCCAAACGCCCAACAGGCTTTTGACACTTGGAAAGTTCATATCTTCCAAAAAGTGTGGACACGTTCACGAATTTACATACACGGAACTGAAAAATCTGCTTGAATTTCTGGGTTTCAAAATTCGTCAACGCACTGGTTCCACAATACCCTACATCCCTTCTACAAGCAGATTCGAGAAGTTAAACCGTAATGCTCTGTTTTTTTCTCTTTGGAAATTCCTAGACAAGATGATACCTCTGAAATGGGATATCATAGTCCTAAGTGTGCTTGAGAAAGTTTAAAAAGATATGAGTCCTAGAACCTTTACCAAACAAAAACTGGTCTTGCTTGTGTCTCTTGCAGAATGGAGATTGGAGTCTGAAAAGGGTGTTGATTGAAGATACCCCGCAAATATCAGTAGTCGTTCCCACGTTAAATGAGGAGAAACACATTCGATTTCTGTTGAAATCTATTGAAGACCAGTTTCCGGTGATTAGTGAAATCGTGATTGTTGACGGCGGAAGCAAAGATAAAACAACAGATATCGTATGTCAACCTGCAGCAAGAATCATTGTACTGCCTGGACATGGGGAATTCATTTCCCGGAATATTGGCGCGAAAATGGCGAAAGGCGACTTGCTGCTTTTCACATGCGCCGACATAATCTTTCCAACTGATCTATTTCAAAAGGTAATCGATAAGTTCGAGAACAATCCAAGCCTTATCGCGCTAACTGGTCCAGGATATCCGTTTGATGCTCCCACATTCGGCAAAATAGAGTATACCGTCTACAACCTTCTCAGGTATCTTTTTGCCAAACTTCCTGGTCGCCTCAAGAGATTTTCAACTAGCACAAATTTCCTTGTTGTGCGGAGAGACTACTTTGAGAAGGCCGGAGGCTTCATCACAGATGACATTAACGCTGACGGTCTGATGGGCAAAAAGCTTCTGGAATTAGGCAATGTCGCTTTCTTCTTGGATACACCCATCTACCTATCCGCCAGACGCATGAAAAAGATGGGCTTCCTAGAGTTCAACAAGCATTATCTCTATGTTCTTGAGAACTTTCTTTTCTTCTCCTCTGAAACCGGACTAGTAAAAGCCGTAAAACACAAATCGAAGAGTAAACATCGCAAGATGCGTGAGAAGTAATTATCCTGTCATTTTGGGAAAAACGATTTTACCTTCAAACATGTTCCACTATAAGCAGGGAAGCCGTTGATTTCCAAAGAATTCATAGAAAAGGCGTTCTGTTTTTACTACGAAAGGAACTGCTCATCAATAATCGCTCCAGCTATGATTGAAAAGCGTGAGTTCGGGTTTGTCTTACGCAAACAGGGAATGGCACGTCACAAGGGTTTTCGAAGTGAGGATGAGCTCAAGCATTTCCTGCATGAATCTGCACCAGCTGATGCTTATTATTCATGTGCTTATTATGCTGATCCTGAAGCTGAAATGGAGAAAAAAGGCTGGATCGGCGCTGATCTTGTCTTTGACATTGACGCTGATCACATCCCCACGACCTGTGGGAAAGTACATGACGAGTGGACATGTGGCGTCTGTGGTTTTGTCGGCAAAGGCATAACACCTGAAGAATGCCCTACTTGTGGCGGTCAGAAGTTTGGGGTCAAAACTTGGCCCTGTGAAGAATGTCTAGAATCTGCAAAAACTGAAACCATCAAGCTTTTGGACATGTTGCAAAAAGATTTTGGTTTCTCACAAAATGACACACATGCTTTCTTCTCTGGGCATCGTGGATATCATGTTCACGTTGAAAATGAAGTTGTAATGAACCTTGATTCTATGGCACGTAAGGAAATTGTGGATTATGTTTGTGGAATAGGCCTGAACACAGGTTTTGGCAAATCTGCTGCAAAAAGTATTAGTAAACAACGTTTTCCAAACAGTCCACGATCGGGTGATCTGGGGTGGCGCGGGCGCCTTGCCACAAGCATGTATGATTTTATTCTAAAAGGTGAGGTCGACGATTACAGAAAAATAGGGTTAGGACAAGATGCTTTCGAAACGATTAAGAAGAATAGAGATACGTTGTTAAGAAATTGGAACGATGTAGGTCCTTATCAAGCTACTAAAGACGTCGGTTTTGAGACATGGAGGAAAATAGTCGAATCTCGTGTTGAGATGTTGTCTGCCAATATTGACACTGTGGTTACTACTGATATCCATCGCCTGATTAGACTGACTGGCGCGCTACATGGAAAAACTGGACTGAAGAAAATAGAGTGCCCAATTTCTAATATTCAAGCTTTTGATCCGTTCAAAAATGCAGTAGCCTTTAAAGAGGGAGCCGCAACTGTTTCTGTTTCAAACGTGCCGGAGTTCAGACTTGGCGAGGAGATATTTGGTCCTTTCAAGAATCAAAAAGTCGAATTGCCAACGGCGGCGGCAGTGTTGATCGTTTGCAAGGGAAGAGGAGAGGTCGTAGATTACAATGTACAATGAGCTGTATGACGCTTGGATGCGCGAACTTCAGAATCCAGAATTGGAAAAACTTCCTTCTGACTTCTATTCCAATGCTGCAAAATACTTGAAGAAGTTGAAAGAAGAGGGAAGAATGCTTGACAAACGAACTGTAAAAGCGAGACTACTCCGAATTGAAGGACAGAACGTAAAGCGCATGCTTCATGAACTGATTAAAACACGATACAAGAAGTTGCTGAGAAAAACGTCAGAAGGATACAAGATCCCGGATGATACTTTGGCGGCTGAAGAAGTAAAGCTCCTCTCTGGTTTCTCGCCGCTGATCGAATCATATCAGGCTTTTGCCAAAGGCCTGTTGCAAGGGCAACTTTTGCAGATTGATGCCAAATGTGAGCAAAAAAACGCTGTGTTGCGCTTTCTGAAGGATGTCCCTGCCATTGTTGGCTCAGACATGAAGCCATATGGGCCCTTCAAGGTTGAAGATGTTGCTTCAGTGCCTATTGAAAATGCCAAGATCTTAGTCAAACAAAGTTTAGCTGAGAAAGTTGAAGGTTAGCTAAGAAATCGGTTTTGGAAAATTCCTAGGTTTGCTTTTTCTCTTGTTCCTGAGCCAGTTTGAGAGAATCTGGATTCCGACTATTATTAGTGGGTAGCAGACGATCCATGTAATCGAATATAATTGGCCATAGAAATTATGGAACTCGCTAACTTGAACTGATCCCATGCCATAGGTTGCTCCCAGCAGGAAGATTGAGACTATTCTCAAGGCATTAATGAAATATGTGACCACGGCTCCAACGGCGAAGAGCACTATTTTTTGCCAAAGACGCATCCCATTGTTTTTCAGAAAGAGAAGAATCGTCACAGAATATATCAGGAGGCTGTCAATGCCTGAACATGGCCAAGCTATAAGGAATGATGTTCTTTTCCCCAGAGAATCTTTGATCTCAAGTGATGTTATAGAGCCATAGATCGGATGTCTTTCAATGAAGGTCAGTTTAGGTATATACCCCATCATGCCCAGCATCATAGCGGCAAGCATGGAAGTTGCGGGAACAAGAAATTGCAATGGTGCGAATCTTCCGAAGGGGTACAACGTGTCTGTTGTGTAGATCAGCCCGATAACGCCCAAGAAGAATACAGATATAGCACTGTTCGAAAGTCCTTCGAATCCATATTCAAGAAAAATCAGTAACGCAAACAGAATCGTGAAAACGAGGTACTCCACTGAAAGTGGCACACACCAAATGGCGTCAGGCCAGACGCTGCTCATCCGAGCAAAATCCATTATAGCTGTATTCAATCCATAATAATTTGCGGCTATCACGTATAGTGTGGGAACAAGCAGGACTGCGACAAAGACTATGGTTCTTATTGACGCTTTCTTGGTCAATTTTGTCCTACTGATCTTTTCCCAGTTCACTATTGCTTCCAAAGTGACTATCCAAAGAAAGAACAAGTAGAATGTTCTGCCTTTCCATGTGACTTCGAATGATTTTGGGTCAAGGTAGTATAATATTGCGAACGGTATGATGAGCGAGAAAAGCGGTATGAACCTCATTAAGGCATTGCCGAGCTTATTGGTCCTAGGTTCAGCGTTCCCCATTCAGTAGCCTCTGTTTGCTCTTGTTTTGCCGGGTGTGTTTCTCCTAATTCATGTTGCCGTAGTATTTATTGATAGCAGTTGCTTGTTTCAGCTCTGCGAATGGATTCTTGTAACGCTTAGATTCGGTAGATGAACTTTGGCAAGCGAAAAAGTATAAGAACGTGTGTGTTTTCTTTATGGAAAGCTGGTAGTGTCAGAAGTGAACGTTCCGAAAGAAGTCACAACCTATTGTCCTAAATGCAAGAAACATCAGATTCACGCAGTCTCACTTTATAAAGCAGGAAAACGGAGAGCTTTGGCTAAAGGCGAACGTCACCATGAAAGGGAAAAGCGCGGCTATGGTGGTCAGAAGTACGCTCTCCAAAGAGAATTCTCTAAAACAACAAAGAAGCAGACTCTGAAACTGAAATGCAAAACCTGTGGTTATATGCGACACAAGGATGGTATGAGACTAAGAAAACTGGAAATAGCCTAGAATGGATAAAAGAGTTGAGATTATGTCTGAATGGGAAGAACTTATACCGAGACCAAAAAGTAGTTTCGTGCGCGTGAAATGCCTGAAATGTGGCAATGAACAGGTAGTTTTCAGCCATGCCTCCAACAAAGTAAACTGTAACGTCTGCGGAATTGAACTGGCTGAACCTTCAGGCGGAAAGGCCAAAATCAAGGGCGAAGTAGTGGCTGTTTTTGAATAGGGATGAACGATGAAATGGCGGTTGAGAAACAGGAACTGCCAGAGGCTGGAGACCTCGTAATCGCCACAATACAATCCGTCACCGACTACGGAGCTTACGCTAAACTTGATGAATATGACAAACAAGGTTTGCTGCACATTTCCGAAATAGCATCTTCATGGATTAGAAATATCCGTGACTTTGTGCGCGAAGGCCAAAAAATAGTCTTAAAAGTGTTGCGCGTGGACGCAGAAAAAAGGCACATCGACCTCTCCCTCAGAAGAGTCACAAAAAGAGAAAAAATCGAGAAGATGATGTCCTACAAGAAAGAGAGAAAAGCCGATGCTCTGCTTCGAAGCGTCGCTGAGAAAGCTGGCTTATCACTTGAAGAGCTATACGGAAAAGCCGCCACCGCCATCGAAAATGAATATGGGCTCTACGAAGGATTTGAAAATGCCGTTAAGGAAGGCCCTGAGGTTCTAACAAAGATTGGCGTTCCTGAGGATCTGGCTAAAATTTTCGTAGAAGTTGGACAAGAAAGAATACATGTTTCCATGGTAAAGATAAAAGGCGTTGTAGAAGTTAGTTGCGTTAAACCAAACGGTGTGAAAGTTATCAAAGAGGCTTTCTCCAACGCAAAGAAAGCAGAGAAATCTCGAGACGCAAAACTTCGTTTTTACGTTATTGCTGCACCAAAATATTGCATAGAAGTTATGGCGGATAACTACAAGCGAGCCGAGGATGTTTTGCAAAAGGTAGCTGATGACGTTATTTCTTATGTTGAGAAAGCCGGTGGACAGGGCGTTTTTAAGCGGGAGAAATAGGCGTGTGGCTTCTGAAAAAGTGCGAGAAATGCGGAAATTATACGCTTAAGACAGATACCTGCCCACATTGCGCCGGAAGTGTTCGTATACCCCATCCACCCAAGTTCTCGCCTGATGACAAGTACCTCAAATACAGAATGGCCTTGAAACAGGAGAGCCTGAAAAAATGAAGGAGACATTCATAAAAGAGAGTAAGGCTGTTGAACTGAACAACCCCATACTGATAGAAGGACTTCCCGGCCTTGGATTAGTCGGCAAAATAGCAATACGCTACTTGATAAAGCAATTGAAAGCTGAAAGATTTGCCAGTCTTTACTCCCCACATTTCCCATACTTTGTGCTTGTTAGCAAAAAAGGAAGCGTAAGGCTTCTCTGCGGCTCATTCTATTCTTGGAAGAGCAAAAATGGAAAGAGTGACCTCATACTGTTCACAGGCGACAGCCAAGCCCAAACAATCGAAGGGCAATACGAAATTTCTGATTACTTGCTTGATTTCGCAACCACTCACAAAGTGAAGATGATAATAACCATAGGCGGCTACAGAATGGAAGCGAAGGAGAAGCCCAAAGTGGTTGTGGCCGCAACGAATGAAGAACTTCTCAACAGAACCAAAGAGGCTGGAGCCATGGTGAGCCCCACCGGCAGCCCTATTGTAGGTACTGCAGGCCTGATTCTCGGAATGGCTCGCTTCAAAAAAGTTGACGCCCTGTGCCTCTTGGGCGAAACGAGAGGTTACCTACCAGACCCAAATGCTGCAAAGAGTGTTCTAGAAGTATTGCGGTCGATTCTGAAGATTGATCTAGACCTATCTGGTTTGGACGAAGAGATCGTCAAAGCAGAAAAAATGGTTACACGTCTGCAAAAGATAGAAGAACAGAGAGTACTGCAAGCAGTGGAGACAAGAAAGGAAGAAGATAAGAAAATCACATACATTTCATGATTTCACTAGAGTCTCAATTCCTCTCTGATTATGTCTGCGATTTTGTTAGCCGCGTTTCCTTCTCCGTAAGGAGAATTGAGAGGCAACTCCTTCTGCTGAGTCAATGTTCTTTCCATAGCCTTCAATATCGATTGCTTATCCGTTCCAACAACTTCCGCAAAACCTGTCTCAACAGCTTCTGGCCTTTCGGTTGAAAGTCGCATGACCAAAACACGTTTGCGAATATTCGGCGCAGTGGCTTCTTCTTGTATGCCCCCAGAGTCAGTTACTATGACGCTACAGCGCTTCATGAGTACCAAGAAGTCCAGATAACCTAACGGTGGCATGATTTGAACGTTTTTAGATGATTTGACTTTCCCGTAACTCCTGCTTTGAAGTAATTTCTTCTTCGTGCGCGGGTGCATTGGATAGACAACAGGTATAGGCGCCTCAGCGAAAGCTTCCATGAAATTTCTAAGCACCTTCAAATCATCCACATTTTCCGCTCGATGGGCAGTCGCTAAAGCAAATTTCTTGAAGTGAACTGCCTTAATGATGTCTGATTTTCTTTCCGCTATGGGCAAATGCTGGATTACTGCGTCAATAACAGTGTTGCCTGTCACGAAGGTTTTTCCCCAAACATTCTCTTTCGACAGGTTGCTTTCTGCAGTTTTTGTGGGCGCAAATAGATAGGAGGACAGGTGATCTGTTAGACGTCTATTATGCTCTTCAGGCATGCGGAGGTCAAAGCTCCTCAACCCTGCCTCAACGTGTCCAACAGGTATTCCCACTTTAACCGCGGCTAGGCTTGTCGCCAGAACCCCATTTGTGTCTCCTTCCACAAGCACAAGTGATGGCCGTTTTTCCAAAAACAGTTTCTCCATGTGTATTATTATGCGTGCAGTCTGCATGCCTTGCGAGTATGCTCTGAGTTTGAAGCTGTAGTCAGGCGGTGGGAGTTCGAGATCTTCAATGAATTTCTGAGACATGTTGCAATCGTAATGCTGACCGCAATGAACAAAAGTGAAGGCTATTTTCTCTTTTCTCAGGGTTCTTATCAGTGGTGCCATCTTTATTATTTCCGGCCTTGTTCCAACAACGATCATCACTGACTTCATTCAGTTATCACTTTGAACACTCAGTATTGAAAGAGTTCGTTTTTAACGCTTCTCCGGAATACTGAATCCTTTTGCTTGGATATGATTCTGAATATTGCTGCTAGGTTTGGACTTTTGATCGACTATTCGAATCAAAATTGCCAAATTGCTTCTCTCCGTGTGACATACAAAGCACAATA
The DNA here is from genome assembly GCA_041480925.1 of Bathyarchaeia archaeon. Classification (GTDB taxonomy): domain Archaea; phylum Thermoproteota; class Bathyarchaeia; order Bathyarchaeales; family Bathycorpusculaceae; genus JBGPAV01. Next base: position 12,952 of record JBGPAV010000001.1, read on the forward strand.
TTCGTCGACTCCATATCATTTTTCAAAAAACAGCGCAATTGGAGATGAAAACATGAAGCTAGCAAGGAACAGGAAAGCGTTGAGCACAGTAGTAACCACACTGATAATCCTCGTTGTCTCTGTACTACTTGCGACAGTTGTGACGTTCTATGCGATCAACGTAACAACGACAAGAGTGCAGGAAGAGTCTCTGTTCTTGACTAAACAGCACGTTTGGTACAATACGTCAGGTTCTTGGGCTCAAGCCGCATTAGTGATTGTGAACACTGGCGGAAGAGACGCAGTCATAGACAAGCTTTCAGTCCGAGGACAAGAATGCTCTTGGAGTAATGTCTACTTCTGGAGAACAAATGGCGTCGTCGTGACAGACGACTTGCAGGTAACGGCAACCGAGATCAGTGGAGCAACCTTCGACATAACAGTTCAGGGATCTGCACGAACTTTCAACCAGTCTACATCAGACATAACGCTAAAGTCAGGTTGGACAATAGTCATCTATGCGATGAATCCTGGCAGTATCTCACTGAACGACGTTGGATTGACAGTCAGTATAACCGCCTTCACCGCGAATGCGCAATACCACAAAGAAACAAATGTTGAGGCGGCGCAATAGCCGCATCTTCTTTTTATCTCATTAGTCTCGGCGCTTTGTCACGTTTTCTTCAGGTATCCCTCTCTTGGTTCGTAGATAGTTCCTTCGCGGAGCAATTGTCCAATGAGCCGTTCGGCTTCGCCTCTTGAAATCTTGTACCTCTCATCTAGCTCGTTCAGCAGGGTTGTCTTCTCTACGATTCCTGTCTCTCTTTCCAGTTCCATAAGCGTTGAAAGAATTGTCTGCAGCCTGTCTCTAACGCTCTTTGGCTTCCCAGTCATTATGATGTCGATATCCATCTTGTATGAGGACAAGTCGATCCCGACTTCTTCAAGCGATCTTTTCATGATCGCAATGGCTGCTTCTGCGTCCTCAGCTTTAACCTCTTTTCTGAGTGCTGAGCGAGCGTGCGCTTCAGCTACTCGAACTAGCGATTCGAGTTGGCGTGCAGTTATGGCAACCGGCGATCCTTCAGACTCGCTTGCTGATCGCATTGCGAGATAGAAGTCATTGAGCCGTTGTACTGCTTCGGGGGTCAAAGTGGGTCGTACTCCCTTAGCGTAAGTTATGTACTTCCTGAGGAGGTCAGGCGATATTGGAGGTTCAATGGGGCTCAATCCTTTTCTATGTAATTCAAGGATATGTGCCGACATTTTTCCATCTGATTCCTTGTTCGGTACATCTCTCAAGACGAAGATCAAGTCAAATCTTGACAGTATTGTTACAGGCAGAGAGATGTTTTCCGCAACTGTGCGATGCGATTCATATCTTCCGAGAGACGGGTTTGAGGCAGCAAGTATTGCTGTTCTGGCGTTTAGCGTAGCAACGATTCCGCCTTTGGCTATTGAGACGGTGTGCTGTTCCATGGCTTCGTGAATTGCAACTCTGTCTTCAGGTCGCATCTTATCCATTTCGTCGATGCATGCGATTCCTTTGTCAGCGAGTACTAATGCTCCAGCCTCGAGATTCATTCCTCCACCTTTGTCTCTTATGACGGCCGCTGTCAGGCCTGCGGCAGTCGTGCCACGTCCTGAAGTGTACAGTCCGCGCGGCGCGATTCTTGACACGTATTGCAGAAGTTGAGATTTTGCGGTTCCTGGATCTCCAACTAAGAGAGCGTTTATTTCTCCTCTGATTGTTATGTCTGGAAGGCTTTTTCCCACGCCGCCAAAAAGAAGGTACATTATTGCTTCTTTAATGTGCTCGTATCCGTAGATCGAGGGGGCGATGGATGCCACTATCTTCCTGTGTATCCAGGGGTCTTTTGCCAGTTCAAGGATTTTTTCTTCTTCTTCGGGTGTTGGGAGTGCTGTTTCGGGTTCCTTGTCTAGCACCTCGATTGAGTTGACGTCCAGGTAAAGCATGAATGTACGGAGTTTGCCGACGCCGCCCGGGCCAGCCGTCGAGAAAGCACGCACTATTCCAACTATCGAAATGTGGTCGCCAGGCCTCGCTACGTCCACTACTTCCGTTCCAATAAGTTTGGCGTTTAGTGTTCGTGGAAGCTGTCCAGGCGGAAGGTCTTCTGGTCGCTCCTGTATCCTTAGGTCTTGGGAATCTACGAATGTGGATTCTTCTTGGATGAAGTCGAATGGTCCTTTTGCAGCGCATGATGGGTTGCTGCAAGCGAATGGTGCCTTGACAAACTGACCTGTCTGGTTTACAGGGGTCATCTCGCCGCAACGTTTGCATTTGAACGCTGCCTGCATCACCATCGGGCGGACCGGTGTTGAGCGGACAACAATTCCTTCTACCATGACAAGTTTTCCAATGTGATTAGAGCCGAGTTTCCTAAGCTGCGCAGCTTCTAGCAGCTTTACGATTCTAACTGATAGCGTCTGCGCTTCGAGTTTCTCGGCGTATTCAGGGTCTTCTATTCGTAGTTGATCATATGCTGCGTTGTTTGCATGTTTCAGATATTCACTTTGTCTTTCCAGCAGTGTTTCAGCGAGTTTTTGGTCAAAAACTAGGAGATCCTCAAAGTCGATTATTAATGATGTCTTGCCTGCTACAGCCATCTGGGCTATTCTTTGGCGATACTTTTCCGTCTTCAGAAATTCTTGGAACTGTTCTTGCGGGTCAACTGTTTCCAGTTCTTCTGTCATTCTTCAGTCTCCTCGTATTCCAGTATTTGCATCCGCCAATCGCTTATCACTGAATGGAGTTGGTCGTAGAGATATCTTTCTTCCTTCGTGAAGTTTTTGAGAGTGTGCTCTGTTTGAGCTGGAGCAGAGGCGATTGAAACGATTTTCCTCAACCTAGAGTTCACAATATCTCTGATTAGCTGTCTAGCTTTCTCGCATTCCAGCATCCGCTCAGGAGCTCTTGCGGAATCTCTCCTTAAACTGGCTAGGCATCGCCTCATTTTTGGATAAAAATCATCAGGCAGTCTCGACATCTGCCCGGCTGTCTGAACCCGTTCTGTCCATTGAACTTTATTGAGCTTTGCAGTGTTAAGGTTTTCATCCTCGCGGAAATGGACGATTCCTGACTTTTCAAGTTCCTGAGCTACCCAGTACTGAGTTTCATATTCGTTTCCTTCTTCAAGAGGGCCTATGGTCAATCCTGCAAGCTTGATCTCAGGACAATTCCTGTTAGCAACAATCTTTACAGGTGAATGTTCAAAGTTGAAATCTAAATGTGCGATTCTTTTGGAGACTGTTTTGGGCACTCTCTCCCCTCTCGTCTATTCTGAAGCTACTCTCACGAGCAAATATAAGAACTGCAGTTTAAAAACCTAGATCATAAGTCTAGAAAAACGTGGACAACAACCGAATTTTCTTTTGAAACAGATAAAAAGTGGGAAGGTGAATTCTACTTTGTTATGGCCACAGCCCTAGCGTTATTATGGCGTCAGCTACTCTTCCAACGCCCAGCATCAGTGCCGCTGTTCTCGTGTCGCATTCTTCTTTCTTGGATACCTTGTAGACATCATTGAAGGCTCTGACCATCTTGCTTTCCAGTTTTCGGTTTACCTCTTGCGCTGTCCAGTGTTCTCGTGTCAGGTTTTGAACCCACTCGAAGTAGCTTGTCGTGACTCCGCCTGCGTTGGCTAGAATGTCTGGTATGAGAACTGTGCCCTTTTCGTGGAGGATTTTGTCTGCTTCTGGTGTGGTTGGTCCATTTGCGCCTTCTGCGACTATCTTTGCCTTGATCTTATCTGCATTGGCCTTGGTGATTTGGTTTTCCAATGCTGCAGGAATAAGAATGTCACATTTTGTTTCGAGCACGTCTTCATTTGTGATGTGTTCGCATCCTTTTTCACACTTTTTGTAATCAACCACAGAGCCTGTTTTGGATTTGTGTTCTTGTACATCGTAGGGGTTCAGGCCTTTTGAGTTGTACATTCCGCCCATTGAATCGCTTACTGCCACGATCTTGGCTCCCATGTCGTGTGCTATTTTGGCTGCGTTCATGCCTACGTTTCCGTATCCCTGGACCGCCACTGTTGCTCCCTTAAGCTTTAAATTCAAATGCTTGGCTGCTTCTCTCGCGCAAACCACGACGCCTAGCGAGGTCGCTTGCTCCCTCCCTTCTGAACCGCCGATACTGATGGGTTTTCCAGTAACGCATTCTGGAACACTGTAGCCAGTTATTTGGCTGTAAGTGTCCATTATCCAGGCCATTGTCTGAGCGTCCGTGTACACGTCAGGTGCCGGCACATCGCGGTGTGGTCCGATGAAGTCGTAGAGAAGGCTCGTATATCGTCGTGTCAGTCTTTCAAGTTCGCCTTTTGACATTTGCTTCGGATTACAGGTGATTCCGCCTTTTGCACCTCCGTACGGAATGTCCACGACTGCACATTTCCACGTCATCCACATTGACAGCGCTGTGACTTCGTCCAGTGTGACATTTGGATGGTAACGTATTCCTCCTTTGTACGGTCCTCTTGCATCCCAATGCTGCACTCGACATCCAGTGAAAACATCAGTCTTCCCGTTGTCCATTTTTACCGCGACAGAAACGATAAGTGACCTCTTAGGATGAGCCAGCAATTCATGCATGCTGGGGTCAAGTCCCAGTTTTTTAGAAGCAATTTTTAGCTGTTCCAAAGCGACTGTTAAGGCTGTATGTTCTTTTCCCATAAGATTTCCTCCTTTCATCGTAGTTTATCTGCTTGGCTGGCTGTTAAATTTAAGGATTACTTAAGAAAGTGAAAGAAAAAAAGGATGGAGTTAGTCAAGTATTCTCTCGATGGCATCCTTTTCTACTTCGTCTGCCATCGGTATACCCGTGACTCTTGCTGCGGTTTCATTCAAGCTCATCAAATCATTTCTGCTGATGAGGTCCAGCTTCCATCTTCTGCTACCTGCTAGCAGCTGTTTTAGGCCAACACCTATGCGATCCGTCAGGTACGTGTGGACTGCTATGGCTTCCCATGGTATTTCTTTGAAGCGTTCGCCGTACTTTGCTTTCAGCTCTGGAGTAGCAATGAAGAACTTTTCAGGTGTAGAGCCAAATCTGTCAGCGAAAGTTTTAGGCAATTTGCCTTCTTCAGCCAATTGCTTGAAGTAGCTTCCCTTGAATGCTGCTGTTATCGGTGAGCGTCCCATCAGGACTGCCTTGACAAAAGGTCCGTTGCCAAAGTTGCTCAGCGCGATGGACTTGTAGATTTGGGTTTCGTTGATGAAGCCTCCAGCCATGATTAGGTCAGGAACGTATCTGCCCTTCTTCTTTAGCAGTTGTGCACATCTTAGAACTATGGCTTGCAGATAGACTGTTGGAATGCTCATTTCGTCCATCATTGGCACTGGGCTCATGCCTGTTCCGCCTCCTGCTCCGTCGAAGTATACTGCGTCGATTTTCGCTTCTGACGCCATCTTCATTGTGTACGCACAGGCTACGGGTCTGTATGCGCCAGTTTTGAGCGTTACATGCTTTGCGCCTTGTTTTCTCAGCCATTCTATGTCTTCTACGAAGCTTTTCTGCTTCGGTATGCCTACCCTGCTGTGCCTTTCGAAGGTTTTGAAGACTCCTTCTTTGAAGGCTTGCTGTATTACCGGGTCTTCTGGATCTGGAATCACTATGTAGCCTCTTTTCTTCAGCATAATAGCTTTCTCAAGGTCTCTTACTCGGACTTCGCCGCCTATGGCCTTTGCGCCTTGTCCCCACTTTCTTTCTATGACATTCACTTCCAGTTTCGAGATTGCGTAGACGTCAACTCCTAGCCTTTGGTCTTCGACGTTTGTTTGCACGGCTATTTCTCCGTATTTTCCGTCCCAGAACTTTCGGAATAAGTCTACTCTTCGCTTCAGTTCTTTCGAGTAGGTGACTTTGCCATTTGTTATCTGTGCTTCTGGATCCATGCCGCAGACGTTTTCGCCAACTATCACTGATACTCCTGAGAGAGCTGAGCCTATGGCTAGGCCTTCCCAGTTTAGTCTTGCGACGTCGGTTGAGCCGAAGGCACCGCATAGTACTGGCACTTTTAAAGGTACGCCTCCGACTTTGGTTTCTGTGCTTGCATTCGGGAAGGTGGCTACGTCAGAATTCTCCTCTATGCCTAGAACCTCGAATAGGCCTGCTTGAATGTTGAAGTGGGACCAGTCTAGTCCAAAGTCTTTGAGGGCTCCTGCTGTGCTGTAGCCAAATTGGGCTGGTTCTGGGTAGAGGGCTTCTCTTCCTCTGAAGGCAGATAGGCTGATTTCGCATAGGACCGGACAGTCTCGGATGCATATGGGGCACATTCCGCTCGTTGGGCTTGTGTCTTTTACTCTTGTTGTTGTTCCACAAGTTGATTTTCCGTTCAAATAGGCACTGTTTCTATGTACACGTTCACTCATTCTTTCCTCTCCTTTACATCCGCAAATTTTTAGAGGATAGGAGTAATCTACGTTAGAATTTAAATATTGCCTTAAAACCTCTCAAAAATGAACATGTATGAACATGGAAACTCTCGCAATCATCAGTCTATTAGAATCCTGATCTTGGAGCCTTTCACAGTGTATTCGTGACGCTGGAAAGTTTTCGAGTCATAACGCCAGCCAGCCTCTTTGACTTCAATAAATCTCTTAGCTCCTTCTTTGGACAATTCGATAACTACCTGTGTGATATGTTCGATAAGAGCGCAGAACTCTTTAGGGTGGGCATTCTTTGCGAGCGTCCAACTGGCCAACGTGTTATAGGCATACAGTGCAGGGCAAACGTGAGCGAAGAATCCTTTAACCGTCTCGCGTCCCCAAACCTGCTCCATCAATGACAAGCTGTTGAAAACAAGCCTCGTACCTGATGTTACGAATTCCCTTTCAACTCTTCCGAAGAATCTATGGAATTGTTCAGGGTCTTTTGAGCTCGGGACTTTTCTAATCCAAGATGGTGCCTTATCGTAGAAGTCACTGAATATAAGTTCACCTTGGCCAGAGGATTCAGAGAAACAGTCCAAAACAAGAAGCTTGCTTTCCCATCCTGATGGAAAAGTCTCGATCAAAGGTTTCAGCTGCAACATCAGGGCCTGTGGAGGATATAAGAAATCAAGATATATAACTTGGCTTCCTTCAACTATGCCTTGTTTGATGAAAGCATAAATGAATTCACACGCAAGTGTTCCAGACTCAATTTCCCATAAAACGTTTTCACCCAAGAAAAGGCCGCCGCCGAGAAGCTCATCCAACGTCTCTATTCCTGTTGACAGCATTTGATTTCCTTGTTTATTCACCTTGGGTCTCCGTCTTTTGAATGATATCTAGGCGATAAAAACGTTTAGGTGTGTCGAGGGCTGTTCAATGGTGTACATAATGTACATAACGTTTCTATGTATGAACATTGCCTTATGTATCTTGCACAAAATGGAGGAATGAAGTAAATGCTAACTTCAGTAGAGTTGTCAGGAAGAGAACTTGGAATGATAAAACTGATGGCTGACTTTTTCGTTGAAAAACCCGAGTTAACCGCAAAAATCGAGAGCTACACAACAGCCTACTATGCCCTCATGACTACATATTCAGAGAACTTTGGAATTCCGACAGAAGATGCATGGAAGACGTTCGAGGAGCTTGAAAAGAAACTCGATGGGGCAAAAGACATACGTGTCGAGGCGCCGTCACCTATCAAGAAATGGTACTCGTTGTCTACGGAAGAAATAAACATGATCCGCGTGCTGATTGACTACTTCTCAGAGAATCCCAAAATGACTCCCACAAGCTCGTTCATTGCCAACAGGTCAGAATCTATCATCGAAGCCTACAAATGGTTTTTCGGAACAACTGAAGGTAATGGCGAATACGCAAGGGAAAGCTTCAACAACCTAATGGAAAAGATACAAGCTGCAACATCAATCAAACTCGACACATTAGCTCCAGTCATGGCCACGCCAAACCCTTACGAAGCTGTCCTGCAGCTTCTGCAGCTCGCCGCAAAGAAGCTGAACCTAGACCCAGGATTGCATGAAATGCTGAAGCGCCCAATGAGAACTCTCATCGTCAACATCCCAATAACGATGGACGATGGAAGCATACAAGTCTTCACTGGCTACCGTGTACAATACAATGACTTGCTAGGTCCAACGAAGGGCGGCATAAGATATCACCCAGAACTGACGCTGGACGAAGTCATAGCTTTGTCCGCTTGGATGACCTTCAAGACTGCGGTAACAGGTCTGCCTCTTGGAGGCGGCAAGGGCGGAATACGCTGCAATCCGAAAGAGATGTCTCAAAATGAGCTAGAAAGACTGACCAGAGGCTATGCCCGTGCTATGGTGCGCTTCATAGGACCACACCGCGATGTGCCGGCACCTGACGTGTACACAGACGCTCAGACAATGGCCTGGATAATGGATGAATACAGCGAAATGGTAGGATACAATGTTTTCGGAGTAGTCACTGGAAAACCAGTGCATGTCGGCGGTTCACTGGGCAGGAATGAGGCAACGTCCAGAGGCGTGATGTACACTGTTATCGAGGCTGCAGAGCATCTCGGCATAAAGCTGAAAGGTTCTACAGTGGCAGTGCAGGGCTACGGCAACGTTGGATACCATGCTGCTCGGCTGCTCAATGAAATCGGATGCAAGATCATAGCAGTCTCAGATTCAAAAGGCGGAATCTACAATCCGAAAGGATTTGATCCAATGAAAGCCTTAGAACACAAGAACCGAACTGGCTCTGTCGTTGACTTTGAAGACTGCAAGAACATAACGAATGAAGAACTGCTAGAAGTGGAATGCGACATTCTCGTTCCATCTGCTCTAGAGAGCCAAATCATCAAGGCCAATGCAGATAAGATCAAGGCAAAGATAGTTGCAGAAGGCGCAAATGGACCAACCACACCAGAAGCAGACGAAATACTGTTCAAAAATGGAATCTTCGTCATCCCAGATATCCTAGCAAACTCTGGCGGTGTGATTGTCAGCTACTTCGAGCAGGTGCAGAACCAGATGAACTACTACTGGCCCGAAGACGAAGTGCGGGAGAAACTGAAAAACACGATAACCAAAGCATTCAAGGATGTTCTGGCAATATCTCAGCAGTACAACGTGAACATGCGTGTGGCTGCCTACATGAGCGCAGTCAAGAGAGTCACTGATGCCATGCTTACTCGCAAGCACAAAACAGTCAGCCCAATCCCCGAACCAAAGGCAACAGTTCAAAGCAAATGACTTCCCTTTTTTCTATTGTTCAACGTGTACATTGTGTACATGTCTGTGAACATGTTTAAGAGACACCATTTTAACAGACTGTCTAGGGAAAAGAATGTCTGTTCATCTCCATACTACTCTGAGAAAGAAAACAGATGACATGATTGAGGAATTGGCGAAGACTTACGGAACCAAGAGCCGAGTCATTGAACAAGCAATCGAGACGCTACTCAGAGTTGAAAGAGTCGGCTCCTGCGAGGACTGCGCAATAAAAGCAAAGATGAATGAACAAGTGAACCTAAGAGAAGCTCTGGACTTAACGTCAATTGGAAGGAAAATGGCTGACAGTCTTCTGGAAGTGGCGGTCGGAGACAAGACAGTTCAGGATTTTATTGCCGAGGAAAGGACGGAGGCAAAGAACACTATTGAGGTTCTAAAAGGTTCAATGGCGTGGAAAGCCCCCTCCAACTTCAAAGAGTTCATGACGATTTTCGAAGAATTGATGAGTCTGACTCGGCTTTTCGAAATCGCTTCTCACAGTGAGATGGAAAACACGATAATCCTGAGACCGCGCGTCTTCAAACGCCTGCCTGAGCTTGTTGCCTTTCAATTGGCGGTCATACTTGAAGGTCTGCAGATATCTTTCGACATAAGAATAATGGGAGAAGATGTCGCTATCAAGTTAACAAGACAAGAACTCTACGCCATGAGGAAGAAGGAGTTTGGCGAAATATTCAATGAACAAATCGAGAGAAGACTTTCTGATTCTACCCCGGGGCTTTTCAGGGATACTTTGATCCTGGTCGGACCGGCCTTCATGAACTGGGCCGAAAAACATCTTGAGGAACCTATAACCGATCTAAGCTCGTTCATAGAAGATGTGAAAACCGTTCTTGGCAAGGACGAGCTTCCATCCCAGCCTAGAGAATTTGTGAAAAGCCTGTTATCTGCGTTTATAAAAATGAACTGGTTTAAGCAAGCAAAGATACTGCAAGAAGTTGATGAGAAGACTCTGGATTTGTCTTTTCAAGCAACTATGCCTTCAGTCGCCAAACTTGCGATTCTAGTGTTGTCAGTCATATTTGCGACCCGTGGTTGGAAAGTTGTGAAATTCTCCGCTGAACACACGTCAGTCAATCTTACGATCCAATTCGTCGGTTTGGAAGATCAAAGCTTGCTTGATCAGGTGGTTGAGCTTAGCCTCTATCAAACCGTAGGCAAGCAATTCCTAGACGTTATGCCAGTTCCAAGAGAAGTTTTCAACTCTTTTGCTTCCAAAGTCTACGAAACTGATAAGGAGAGATTCTCTGAAATATACCGAAATATGGGCGTTGGGGTTGCCAGTGCCGTCCGCCTACTTGCAAGAAATGACCCGGGGAAAATCAAAAAGTTGTCTCAAACACTTATCCTCAAGAACCTAGGGTCTATGCAGCCTGATGCGGAGATCCGGTTTGTCGATGATGAACATTTTACCATAATTTTCAAGAAAATCGACTTTCTGGTTGTCAATAGCCAACGTACTTTCATCGAATCTCTGTTCAAAGAACTTGGATACGAAATCTCGACGACGGTTTTCCAGAACCTATTGAGCTTCAAGCTCAAACCATTGGAGAAACCGATTCTTGAACCTGTGCCCACAAAGAAGATAATGCAGAGCCTGATAGGCGAGATGTCTGCAAATTCCTGTGATGAAGCTTTTGAATTGATAAAAGAGCAGCTTGATCAAATGTTTCCAGAAGATTATCCATGGACCTTAAAAGAGGTTGGCGATAGGCTCATCGAGATATACCGCGAAATAGGGATAGAAGTTGAAATCGAGTATTTCGAAGGAGGCTTCACACTCAAGTACAGGACATGTCCGTACTACAAATTGGTTAAATCTGGACAGAAGACGTGGCTTTGTAATCTTCGCAAGAAGACGATAGATTACATCCTTTTGCGAGTTTCACATGGAAAGAAGGCAAAGATAAAGATCATCAAGTCCTTGCTCAAGAATGAACATCCTTGCGAATATGCCGTGTTCTTAACAGGGTTCTTGGAAGAGGAATAGGCCATCTTGATTCCCCCCTCTTCTGGCCTAGGCCGTGTATCTCAGATTCGAGGCGCGCGCGGTTAGGCTCATTTTCTAGTGCTGTAAGCATTTATTAGTTGACTAACTAATAGATTCTGAGGAGATTTTCAGCATTGAGCTTTGAGATGTGGGCTGAGAAATATCGGCCGAAATCATTGGAGGCCATAGTTGACCAGAAAGAGATAGTTGATCGCCTCAAGAGCTTTGTGAAAGCAAGGAACGTGCCGCACTGTATCCTTGCTGGTCCACCTGGAACAGGAAAGACCACCGCAGCACTCTGCTTGTCAAGGGATCTGTACGGTGATGCCTACAGGGAACACACTATGGAGTTAAACGCAAGCGACGAAAGAGGCATTGATGTTGTACGAGAAACTGTGAAAACCTTCGCCCGAGTGAAGTCTATTGGTGAAATCCCATTCAAGATAATGATTTTGGATGAAGCGGATAACATGACTTCAGACGCTCAGCAAGCTTTGAGGAGGACGATGGAGCGGTATACTGGGACATGCAGGTTCATAATGTGCGCAAATTACAGCGGAAAAATTATAGAGCCGATTCAGTCAAGATGCGCGCCTTTCAGATTCTCATACTTACCCAGAAAAGAACAAGACGCGTATCTAAATCAGATAGCCGAGAAAGAGAAAATCAAACTGACAGTCGACGGTCTAGACGCCATCTTTGAAGTCTGTGGCGGAGATCTAAGAAAGGCTATAAATACTCTGCAGGCAGCCACATCTTTAGAGAAGCCCGTAGATGCCAAGGTTGTTTACTCAATTGCGGGAAAAGCAAGTCCTGCTGACGTGCAAAAAATGCTGAAAACCGCCATGGATGGCAACTTCATTGAATCCAGAAAACAGCTACGTGACATGATTCAAAAATATGGCGTTGCCGGTAGCGACATAATACGTCAGATTCATTCGGAAATCTTCAGAACCGAGATTCCTGAACCTTGGCGCATAAAACTAGCTGGCATTATAGGCGAAGTCGACTACAGACTTGTCGAAGGTGCAGACGAAGAGGTTCAGCTAAGCGCGTTGTTAGCGAGACTTGTTGAAGCTGGCTCTGAATTGAAGAAGGCACACTAGGTGCAGACTTTTGTACGCTTCTTGGGTCATCAAACACAAACCAAGATCTTTAAACCAGATCATCGGAAATAAAGAAACCATCCAGAAACTTGCCGATTGGGTCAAAGCTTGGAGCAAAGGCGTACCTCCTAAGAGAGCTGTTTTTTTATATGGGCCTCCTGGAATTGGCAAGTCCATAACTGTTGAGGCTTTAGCCAATGACCTAGGAATGGAGCTTGTGGAGAAAAATGCAAGCGACTATAGAACTGAAGATGCCGTGAATCGCTTCGCTGGACTGGCCTCGCAGTTTGGTTCACTGTTTGGCGGAAGAAGAATAGTTTTGCTGGATGAGCTTGACGGATTAATTGGAACGGCAGACAAGGGCGGAGTGAAAGCAATAACAGAAGTTGTCAAAGTCGCACAATGTCCAATCATCCTTATCGCAAACAGTGCTTACGAACCCAAATTCACGAACTTGCGCATTTACTGTCTTTTGCTAGAGTTCAAGAAGCCGCCTATTGGAGAAGTCGCGAAACTGTTGAAAGGAATATGTGACGTTGAAGGCATTCAAGCCGATGAAAACGCGTTGAAGTTTATTGCGCAACGCTCTGAAGGTGACGTGCGATCTGCGGTGAATGACCTTCAGGCTTTGGCTCAAGGCAAAAAGAAGCTAGGTTATGAGGATGTTTCTTGGCTCGGATACAGGGATAGGCAGGACACGATCTTCAACGTTCTGAAGCTGATCATCTATGGCAAGACTTGCGCCAGCGCGAAACAGGCAGTTAACATGGCTGACATTGACATCGACATGCTTTTTGAGTGGATTTATGAGAACATTCCTGACCATTTCACTGATCCGCATGATTTGGCACAGGCAATGGACGCTCTTTCAACCGCGGACTTGTACAGAGGGAGAATACGTGCCACGCAAAACTGGAGTTTTACACGCTACGTCATTGACTACATGACTGCCGGCGTGGCTATGGCCCGCCAAAACTCCAAGACATCTGGCTGGATACCATTCAAGTTCCCAAGTCGCATTCAAATGCTGTCTCGATCTAGAAGCGAAAGAGCAATGCAGTCGAGTATTGGACAAAAAATCAAAAGAAGATGTCATGTTTCTGCTGTCAGAGCCTCAAAGGAAATTCTGCCATACCTAAAGATAATCTTCAAAAACAACGCAGAAATAGCCGCTGGACTCGCTAAGTGGCTTGATCTGGATCAGGAAATGATAACTTACATTGTCGGCAGCGACGAGAAGGCAGAGGCTATAATGAAACTGTTGAGTTGAAAGCCACTCTGGCTGCATCAGTGGATTTTGCTGCCTTCAGCGATGTCTTTCTCTGGCTGTAATAGTACGACGTTGCCTTTGCCGTCTTCAGCGGCGAAAACCATGCATTGGCTTTCTATTCCCATAAGTTTTCTTCTCTGAAGATTCAGGATAAACGCGCACTTCTTGCCTACAAGTTCTTCTGGCTTATAATACTGCAATAGTCCTGCGACTGCATGTCTCTTCTCAGCTCCGAAATCCACAATCATTTTTATGAGGTTTCTTGAGCCAGGGATCTGGCTTGCTTCTAGGATTTTTCCAATGCGTAAGTCTAGTTTCTGAAACTCTTCAAAAGGTATTTCTGTCATAATATTCCCTTTCTCCCATCTCCATCACAAAACTATTAAGTTTTGTGCGCATTTCTTCTCCGTTTTATTTTCTCGATGGTCTTTGCCACGCCTTCCCAATCTTCGGCAGCTTTTGAGTGAACTATCTCGAATGCTTCTTTCGAATTTAATCCATGTAGTTCCTGTCCGATCGTCTTTCTAGTAAGATACGCTGCCGCGTTCAAGACATCGCCATTTAATCTTGAATCTGACAGATCTGCCAGATGAACGATCAGAGCTTCAACCGTCCTAGGTCTGATAGGACCATAGTTTCCGTGATGAGCGGCAACAATGTGGATCAGTTCTACTGGGAAGTCTCTTCGACTGAGTTCCGAAGTTGCAAGGGACAGATGATCCAAGTAATCAGCTAGGTGTGTTGAGTCATAACTGCCATTTTCTGTAACCAAGTATGTGACTGGCTTGCAAATGTCATGAAGTAACGTGCCGGCTAGCACGAGATCTCGATTAGCTTTGCCTTCATAGATATTTTCCACTGAATCACAAATCGCTAATGCTATGTTCGCGGTTGAGAGAACGTGCTCTATGAATCCTCCTGGATAGCAGTGGTGGTGCGAGCGGCCTGCAGGCGAAACATTGAGAGAAAGTCCGATGTGCTTTTTTCCATTGATCTCAAACGACGGGTTTTCTAGGAGATCAATGGTCTTCTCTCGAAGTTTCTTGTCTTGAATTTTGCTGACCAGTTTTCTTAAGCTTGGGTGTAGCAACTTGCTTCACTCTCTCTTCGTTACTCACTTATTGAATATTGCCTTTTTCGTTTCTCCTCTGTAGCTATTTCATGAGCTCTTAGCAGAGGTTCAGGTATCCTGTTCTTCTGTGTACAATGTTTGATAATTCCTATGGCGGTGTCCAGTGAAACCATATGTCCTGTGCTGACATAGACTGGTTTGCCGCCATGACCAGTTGAAACTGCAGCTCCAACGATTTCGTTTTTGTGCTTGAGGAAAGTGATGTTTTCTTCTATTGGAGCCTTTATTGTTTCGCCAAAAAGTCTACTCTTCGCAGCTCCGATTGTCGGCTTCCTTATGACTAAACCTAGATGGCTAGCAAATCCGCAATGATAGGGGTGAGCGTAACCTTGTCCGTCAACTAGGAACAAGTCTGGTTGAGTTTTCAACTTTCTGATGCTCATCACAGTCGAGCGTATTTCTCTGAACGACAACAATGTGGGGATATACGGAATCTGGGTTTCGCAGACAGCTGTCTGAGACTCTACAAGCTCAAGAGAGTCATAATCCATGACTGCCACCGCTCCAATCGAAAGGTTTTTCGCATAGGCAACATCAACACCTGCAACTCGTCTGATTTTGCTTGGCAGCCTGTCTTCGAGAATCAGCTTTTTCGCCAATCGAGTTTGCGCTTCATGTGCCTTTCTGACTGAAAACGTTCGCTGTTGGCAGAGTATAGACATGGATTTCTACTCAATGATGTCTTGGAATCAGGCCCTTTTCTTGGCCAGCTTCTCAATGCGGCTTAGCTTCTTTTCGAGCGCACTTCTCCTCACTTCTAGCGTTACGTCTCCGCGGGTTGCTTCAATTATTCTTCTTGCAACGTCACATTTTCTTCTGAGTCCTGAAACCAGCATGTAAGCATCATCCAATGCCATGAGTTCGACGTAAATTTCGTCCATCAGCCTCAAGCAATTTTCGCCTTTTTGTACGTCTCCTTCGCGTAGTGCATCGAGCGCTAACCGTCTGTACTCTCCGATGACGTCGGCTAGGCCAAGCACGTAGTCGACTGATGGTACGCCTATTTCTTTTGGTGTCACGAATATGGATTCTTCAACGAGTTTGAGGAGTATGTTTGCTTCAGAGTATTCCTGTAGAGCTGCGTTGAACATGCCGCCGTGAATTATTTCCGGATATTCTTCAGATATTTTGCTGAGTTTCAAGAGGATCTCTCTGGCTTTTTCTACTAGTTTCTTTGCTTCTTTTTCCTTTTTTTGATGGATTAAAAGTATTGTCTGTTTTGAAAGACTTGTTGCCTTCCGCATATCGTTGTGAGCTTTCTCTCTGATTTCCTCTTTTTCTTTCAGTTCGTTTTTTACTTCTCTCAATACACTCTTCAGAGACGTCATAGAATCAGCGCCTGTGCTCACTAGATTGGATGATTAAGTATTTTATTGTATTTCCAAAGAAAGAGAAAGAAGAGAATTGTTTGCTGAGGTTTCGTGAAGCCATCTGATCTTTTTACTGCTGAATGTCGACCGACGAGGTGATATTTCTGTCTCTTCATTGTTTCTGCAAGTTGGCTTGGAACAGCAGTTTCCATGTTTTGTCCCAGTGTTCGTTCGATTACTCGTTTGGAGGTTTAGGAAAAGCAAGTTCGATGAATGTGCAGGTTATTCTGGATAACAGTATTCAACTCCCTGAAACTCAGCCGCTAGTTTTCCTACGTCTTTTCTTAGGCTTTGAACGGATTCTTCGTCAATGATCGCACGTTTGATCAGTTCAGCTATTCTCAACATTTCCTCTTGTTTCATTCCACGTCTGGTGACTTCACATGTGCCCAGTCTGATAACGCAGTCAGCGATTATGTGCGCATTTTGAAGCTTCTCTGCTATTGTTCTGCTCTTCTCTGGGGTTCGGTAATTCATTATCACTTGATGTGAACGGGTGAACCCTCGATGCTGGCAGATTACTGGAAAACCATGCTCGTGCAGGGCTTTTGCTAAGGTTTGAGAGTTTGTGATTACCTGTTTTGCGTATGCTTTTCCAAACTCCTTCATCTCTGCCAAGGCAAGAGTCAGAGCTGCTATGCGGTTCCAGTGAGCGTTGTCGACGAAGGTCGGGTAAATTTTCTCTTTCAAGAGTTCACCATGTTCTTTGTCTGATAGTATTATGCCTCCTTGAGGGCCGAAGAATGACTTGTGAGTGGAGCCAAACAAAGCGTGTGCGCCTTCTCTTAATGGATCTTGAAACTGTCCTCCTGCAATAAGGCCTAAGACATGAGAGCCGTCAAATCCCACAAAGGCGCCGTTTTCCCGCGCAATATTCGCAAGTTCTTTTACTGGATTTGGGAACAATATGAGGCTGGCGCCGAAGATAACGACTTTTGGTTTGATGCGTGTGATTGTTTCTTTCGCTTTTTCGATGTTAATGTTCCAATCTTTTTCTGAGAATGGAAAAGGCACGGTTTTGAGCTTTAGAAATCCTGCAAGTCCCTCATTCCACATTCCAGGGTATCCGCCGTTTTGTGGTGAAACACACAACAGCGTGTCATCCTGTTTGGCAAGGTTGGCCAAGATTATCAAGTCTGCGATGTGTCCAGAAAGAGGACGTAAATCTGCAATGTCAGCTTGGAACAGCTCTCTGGCAAGTTTCTCGCCATATTGCTCAATCTCGTCAGTGAAGCGTGTTCCCATATAGAATCTGTCTCTGGCAGTGTACCGATGCGCCAGATCAGAAGACAGCAATCTCCTAGCGGTCGGGCTCATTATGTTTTCCGACGGAATGAGGTTTAAACATTGTTTTTCACGCCAGTCCTCATGTGTCTTCACCAAAGCCAAGATTTCATCAATCATCATCTACACCAGTTCCAACCAGTATTACATAATACTGCTTTAAGTTGCTTTTTCTTCCGCTGAATTATGATCAGAAGAAGACGGCGCTTGCAGAATTTCTTCTCCTACTTGTTTGAGCGCGCTTTATCGATAGCCTTTAACCAAACAAAAATGGCAAATTCAATGTTGTTGTTGCCAAAGCCATGAGCGAAGCATGTGAACTTTGGAAAGTTGCTTCAAATGTGCTTGCACAGAGACAACGTACCATTCTTAGAAAGCAGAAACAATAGTTAAGATGAATGATAAAAGGTAAAGTTTAAAATGCTCCCAGCATTAGAAGTGTTCACAATCTTCAATGTGAATTACGAGGGAAAGAATTTGGCTGGATTTCCGATTAGAAAGGTTAAATCTGCTATCTTTTTGACGCTTATAATAGTATCTGCCATGATGACTTTTTCAATCTTGCCTCGCGTAAATGCCGAGACAACGATAATTTCTTTGGACCCTGCAGTAGGTTATGTCAACTCCACAGTTCATTTGAAAGGAAATATTACTACTCCAAATGACCTGTATCAGATCCTTTGGGACAACGCAACTGTTTTGTTGAATGAGACTGCTGCTGGAAACGAGGTCAACGTTACATTCCGGATTCCTGAGACTGTGGAAGGGTTTCATAGTGTCATGCTTGTCGATGTAATAGCGAATCAGAGCGTCACTCGGTCTTTCACGGTTATTCCGGCATACTACATGACGGTTGACGTGCCTGAACCACCCAAACAGTTACAGGAAGGCGATTCAGTGCCTATAGCAGTCAACATGACGGGCGTTTCAGGAAGTAAGGCTTACGTTGTAAACATTACCGTTCTTACCCCTGGCAACTTGAAATGCCAGAAGCTTATGAACGTTACAACCTCTGATGTGGGAAGCAACAGCACTGCTGTTGTCTTTCCAGACAACTTTACGGAGACTAGGGCCAAAACCAACTTCACCGGAACCTATGCTGTTTTCTTCAACACGTCGCTTGCCCTCTACAACTTTTCAGTGGGATTGACAAGCTCGTTAGAATACCATCGAAACCAAACTGTTGACATTCAAGCCCTTTACAAGCCAAGCGAGAACGTGAATATCACTATAACTGGAAACAACGTGCGCAGTTCAGAGAACGTCACGGCTGACAACTCCACAGGCTTGGTTCATTATACAAACTGGTTTGTTCCTGAGAATGCGTCGATGGGCACTTACACCGTCAGCATCGTGTCAGCTTCAACGAGTCCAACGATAAAGAATCCGCCTGATACACAGAGCTTTACGGTTCCTGGCTACAGCGTTAACATTACCGCACTGAATTTGGCTGGCGAGATAGTGCCGAACGTTTTGGTGAAAATGCTCGAGAACGAAACCTCTGTTGCTGAAAACCTGACAGATTCAGGCGGTTTGGTGCATTTGAGGCTGGAGATCGGAAACTACACTGGTCAAGCCCATTATAAAGATATAAAGGTTGGCGAAAATCCCTTGATAGTAATAGCAGATGATTCGCTGCTGAATCTTGATTGCAACCTCACCAACATAAGGGTCGCTGTGGCAGATGAAGCTGCAAATGATTTGCCAGAGGTAAAGGTACTTCTTATCTCCTCTGTAGACAATCAGACGCTTCTCACCGATATTAATGGAACAGTGATTGCTCACTCTATTCTGCCCAACATCACTTACACCATGAACTTCTCACGCTATGACATGCCGTTCAATTCAACGACAATCCCCCTGTTGCCAACGACCGCATGGTATGACTTACCAATCACTGTTCCAACAATGACATTGAATGTTAGCGTGACTAACGCGAAAGGCCAACCGCTTGAGGGATCGTTGGTGAAGGCACAGGAGCTGTTGGGCGGCCGATACTATGAAAACAACACAGCCAACGGGTTGGTTTCTCTGAATTGCCCGTTTGGCAAGTACACCGTGAGCGTTTACGTAAGTGGAACGAAGGTAAATGAGACAATCGTCAGCTTGAATGAAACAACTGTAGACCTGTCCATAAACTGTGGTCTCTACGGCTTGTCTGTCTCAATAAGGATCGTTGACTATTTTGGTCAAGGAATCCCCAATGCCAATGTAACATGGCAACGTAGCGGCCTTGAAGGTTCGAACATAGCTGGAGCGGATGGCAAAGCCTCATTCAACAACATTATTGGTGGAGATCTGCAAGTGACAGTGCGCTTGTCTGGCCAATCTGACCCATGCGTAATCGCCCGAACATACGTTGATGCCGCAGTTGAGTCGGTTGAAGTTAAAATCGACAAATACATTGTCCTGTTTGGCACGCTTGTTGAGACAAGTCGACTTGTGGCGACCATAATCATTGTACTGGCATTAATTCTAATTCTTTCCTTGGAAATCATTAGAAGACGACGTTTCAAGCCGCAGAAAAGCGAGAGTTGAGTAGCCAGAATAAAGAGTTCAACAGATAAAAGCTTATATCAACTTCAGTGGAACATAAGTATTGAGGATGTACAGCGCGTCGATAGTGAGATTTTATCAGTATGAACTTGTCAGAGGTTGTGCTTACATTGGCTGAAGTCAAGAAATGTTCTCCAACCTGTCAATCCTTCAAGTGCGCAAAAGACGCTGTTGTTTATCGCCGAGATGGAGTTTGGTGCAGATGGACAGACGAAACGTGCGATGTTGCAAACTGCACATATACCATGTGCGTGAAACGGCGACTGCTTCCACGCGGAATCTGCGGTGAAACCATAAAGAGAAAAACCATCGAGAAACCACCTGAGGAAGTTATTGGTACAACAGTAAAGCTTCGCGGAAGAACTCTGCGCAAAATAGGCGACAAAGAAATCTTCTAGAAATACCCCAAAAAAGTTTCAAGAAGACGATTGCCACCGATCCTTCATGGATTGACTAGTTCAATCCTTTCTTTTTCATTTTGCCGGGATACGCTTGACGACTGGAGGCTTCACTTTCTTCAAAATCCTGTAACCACAGATTATGCACTTTATTTCGCCACCGCGCATCTCCAGTTCTTCAGAAGGTACCTTGGCGCCGCATCTAACGCATTCGTA
>JBGPAV010000002.1:0-25100 GCA_041480925.1 Bathyarchaeia archaeon
TGCATCAGTTCCACGATTAAGCTGTCCAGAAAAACCATGCTGTTGTTCTCAAAGATGCTTCCAAGCGGCGTTAAAGGTTCACGTTCACCAATGATCTGTCTTGCTAGGTAGTCTTCTTCCTTTGGCATTCCTGCTTTGGTTTTTCCCTTGATCGTTACTACCAGATCAGCCATTTGTCCCAATTGTGATTCTGGAAATGAAGTGATTGCGACAACGGTTGCGCCGATATCTCTGGCAGCTGAGCTTGCAGTTAGAATCATTTTCGTGGAGCCTGTGCCCGAGATGGCAATGAGCATATCGCCTTTCTCAGCGGCAGGTGTGATGGTTTCACCGAGAAAATAGACGTTAAATCCCAGGTTCATGAGGCGCAGTGCGAAGGCTCTGGCGACAAATCCGCTTCTTCCCATGCCTACGGTGAATATTTTTTTCTCTTTTGCCTCAAGTAGGAGGCTGATAAAGCGTTCCACTTCTTTCAGGTTGAGCTCTTCCATGCATGCTTTGATGCTGTCTATGATCTCTTCTGAAGCCGCTTTAAGCCACTTCAACTTTTCTAACTCCGAGAACCCATTACAAATGAGGCTGAATTAAAAGTTTTGTGGTTCAGAAAATCCTCAACAAGTCGTTCAACGCTGGAATTGGCAAGTACCAGCGGACATAAATGGCTGTTGCAACGATTCCGATCGTTATCGCTATTAGAGCGATGTCGCCTTTGTGCATCTTAAGTGTATAGAGATTTGTGCGTTTCTTGGTGGCTCCCCAAGCTCGTGATTCCATGGCTTCGGCCAGTTCAAGGCTTCTGCGGATAGCACTCACAATGAGCGGTATGAGAATGGGTATGTAATTTCTGATTCTTTTCAGAAAGTTTCCTCGTTCAAGTTCCAAGCCTCTGGCTTTCTGTGCGTCCATTATCGTCTGTGCTTCTTCAGCCAAAACTGGAACGAAGCGTACGGCGGTTGTGAAGGCGAAGACGATTTCGTAGGGCACACGAGTCTGTTCCAAAGCCAAACCTAAGTGATCTGGAGAGGTTGTAAGAAAGAACACTGAGAAAGATTCAACGAGCACTATGAAGCGTAAAGTCATTGCTAAAGCGTTTTCCAAGTTTTTTCCAGTGATCACGTAACCTGCGCCAATGACGGCGACAACAAAGTTTGTGAGGAAGATTAGTGTGGCTAGGAAAGCTGCTCCACGCATTGATCTGAGCCACTCGCGTCTGACGCCTGCCAGCAGAACGAATGGTATCTGCATTAGGAAAAGCGCTATGAGAGGCAGTATTTCCGAATACATTATTGCCACGGCAAAAATCGAACATACATAGATGAACTTGATTCTTGGGTCCAGATTGTGAATAGGCGAGTAGATTTTGCGGAATTTGAGTCCGCTGAAGACGCTCATTTGGTCCCCCGCTTCAACATTTTCAGAATGATTTCTTTTGCTTTGTAGACGTCTATGATGTCTTTCGGAAGTTCTAACTCTGGAAGTTGGGTGGATAGTTCAAGGAAGATTTGGGCTATCTGGGGCGGCACAATGGAAGCTGCTGCCAATGTCTCTGGATTTGTGAGAATTCTTGATGCTTCGCCGTCGTCCACTATTTTTCCTTCTCGCATCAAAAGAACTCTTGGATTGCATTCAGCCACAAACTCCACGTCATGTGTTACCATTATGACGGTTTTTCCCTGAGTCTTCATTTGCAGGATGAATTGGCGGAGTTTCTCTTTCTGCTGATAGTCCTGTCCTATTGTAGGTTCGTCAAGTATCAGTGTTTCCGGGTTCCATGCCAATACTGAAGCGAGAGCCACTCGTTTCCTTTCTCCTCCGCTAAGCATGAACGGAGAGGTCTTTCTGTACTGTGTCAGGTTCAGAAGGTTCAGCGCCCAGGTCACTCGACTCTCCACGACACTTTCTTCAAATCCGAAATTCCTCAAGGCAAACGATATCTCTTCTTCAACAGAGTCGCTGAAAAGCTGATGATCTGGATTTTGGAAGACAAACCCCACATTTCTCGCCAGTTTTGCCACACTGACTTTAGTGACATCAACTCCGTTGACCGTTACTTGGCCTTTCGTCGGTTTCAGCAAACCGTTGAAGTGTTTAACCAATGTAGTTTTTCCAGCACCATTCTGTCCCATTATGGCCACAAATTCTCCATCTTTTATGGTTACTGAAACGCCCCTGAGCGCTTCCACGTCGTTTGGATAAGTGAAGGAGATGTTCTTCGCCTCGATCATGTTCTTGCCAAAGCCTCCTTCACAAGAGCAACCATTTCTTCCGATGACAGCGGGACAGTGTCGCCTAATTTTATCTTCTCTTTCGTAAGTATTTGATAGAGGCGTGTTGCCTTTGGAATTCCTATTCCGACTAGGCGAGCTTCTTCGGAACGGAGTATTTCTCGTGGGTCTCCATCTTGAACGATTTTTCCCTCATCCATTATGATAATGTGACTGGCGTATCTGGCTGTCAAATCAAGTCTGTGTTCAACAAGCACAACGGTTATGTCGAGTTTCCTGTTTAGCTCGTAAATGACTTGAAAAATTTTCTTGGCGCTCAACGGGTCGAGGAAGCTCGTGGGCTCGTCCAGTATCACAACTTCCGGTTGCATGGCGAGAACTGAAGCTATAGCCACACGTTGCTGTTGGCCACCAGAAAGCTCATGAGGAGCCCTTTCCCTCAACTCATATATTCCAGTAAGCTTCATGGCTTCGTCCACCCTTCTGCGCATCTCTTCTCTCGATATGCCCAAGTTTTCGAGTCCGAAAGCCACATCTTTCTCAACAGAAAGGGCAAAAAGCTGATTCTCAGGGTTTTGGAAGACAAGACCAACGTGCCTTGCGAGTTCAAAGATTTCATGTTCGACAACGTTCAATCCTGCAACAGTTATGCCGCCTGCAAGTTCCCCCTGATAAAAGTGTGGAATGAGTCCATTGAAGCATCTGCAAAGAGTTGTTTTTCCACAGCCACTTGGACCTGTAATGAGGGTGAATTCCCCTTTCTCTATTTTTATGGAGACGTCTATGATTGACGGTTTAGTGGCGTTCGGGTATGCATAGGTGACGTTTTTTGTTTCTATAACTGCCATGCCTTGGTTGCCTGCCAGAATATCTAAGCGGTTTACTCGCCTCATTTAAGAGTAGCTACTTATTATTGTTTAACCAGTTTTTCCTTAAGAAGCAGCAAACAACGCTTAAGCGCTGTTTCAACATCGCCAGCACCGTTGGCACCTGCAGCAGTGGCGTGTCCACCGCCCATACCGTGAATAAACTCGCCCAAAGGCTTTGCAATGTCTTTGCCCAAGTGCACGCCTGTTTGTTTATGAAATTCGCGTGTGGCGCGCAGACTGACTTCCGTTGTCTCGTTCTTCTGTCCAGCCAATGCAGCCACATCTGCGCCTAAGTCAATCAGGGCTCGAGCTGCTGATGCCTGATATGCGCTGACGTGTGAGAGTGCAACTATCCATTTATCAATCTTGAAGAGTTTGGCCCTTCTAGAGGCTTTGAGTCGTGCTACCTTTTCAGAAAAATCCATAGGCAATGAGAGTAGCGGAAGCGTTTCTTGCACATTCACGCCTGAATCTATCAGTCCAGCAACGTTCTTCATGGTGTTCGAGTTAGCCAACACGAAGTGTCGCGTGTCAAAGGCTGTGCCCAGAAACAGAGCCTTCGCCTCGCTTTGACCCGGCTTGAGGTTTACCTGCTTATAGAAACCGTATACGATTTCACATGTTGAGGAAGCTTCTTCGCTGGTTATGCAGAGTGTGGCAAGCTGCAAAGTCTCAGGATGGGCTGCATGGTGATCGATTACTATGATAGGTGCTTTGCCTGTTCTAACCTTTTCAGCCAAACTATCCAATTGTTGAATCGTGTTTGTGTCAAGAAGAATTATGGCGTTCGCGTTTTCCGTGTTAGGCTGCTCTTTCACGTCTATCGTCAGGTATTGGAGCAGATGCTTTGAAAGTCTGCTTATTCCATGGGCTGCTCCTATCTCAACTTCAATGTTAGGTCTTGTTTGCTTCAATAAGCTGCTGAAAGCATAAGCAGAGCAAATTGCGTCTGGGTCAGCGTTATGATGGCACAATAATACAACTAGTCTGGCACCTAACGTGTCAAGGATTCTGGTTATTTCTGCGAACGACACGCTAGTTCCCTCAGATATTTTTCAGCTGAACTGAAGGCTTCCTTTATGGCTTCATCTGCAAGTTTCTGTGCCAAATTTTCCATTGATGGGGACAGATCAATATCTACATCAACAGTCAAGGTGACGGGTTTTGTGCCTTCTAACTCAACACTTATGTTCAGTGCTTCTATATTCTTTTTGGAAATCTGTGAATATACGTATTTCCTCGCTGCCTCCTCGGCGATAACGCATAGCTGTTCCGTTTGTTCGCTGGTCAACTCTGGAATACCTATATGCTCCAACAAGGTTTCTCCTAAAACCGCAACAACTAAGGTTGTGTCATAGGCGGCACTGGGCTAAGGTCTCGTTGAAGTTTTGTTTGCAGCTCTTTCAGTTGGCTACGCACACGTTCTTCTTGTTTTCCCAGAATTGTGACTCTCGTGTTGAGCAAGTCTTTCCTTTCAGCAAGTTCCGTTATTATCTTGGTTTTTTCTGCCTTTATCATAAGCGAGCCAGTCGCTTTGTATATGACCGCGTCGTCCGCCAGTTTTTCAACTTCGGTTGAAGCTTGATTGGTCTCTGAAAGCTCAAGCTCCATTTGTTGCTTCTGCGCCATTATTGATTGAAGAGTCTGCTGAAGCTGTTGTAAACGTAACAACCGTTCTTGAACCTGAGGCGGAAGCCCTGAAACTTCATTACTCACGTTTATCCTTCCCGTTCTGCACAGCAATAAGCCAAGTCCCTAATAAAGCATTTTCTAACAATCCTTAACATTCAGACAGACGACATTTCAGTATTAGACCATGCGACACCTTTTCAAAGAAACCCGAAACATTGCTTAAATATCACGCAAACTTGACCTAGTCAACATTGATATCCGCTAGGAAGGTTTAAATAAAATCTGGGTTACTTCGTAGTTAGCTTAAATAACATTCGGAAGTCGACAAATGTCAGAAGAATTCCGGCACATACTGCGAATAATAGATGCTGACGTAGACGGCACGTTGAAATCCGTCTACGCACTGGCAAAGGTGAAAGGAGTAAGTCTAAACCTTGCAACAGCTATCCTGAGAAAAGCTGAAGTAAACCCCGATAAAAGGGCAGGTTTCTTGTCAGAAACTGAAGTTGAAAAGATTGAAGAAATAGTCCAGGACCCAACAAAACATGGGTTGCCATCATGGTTTTTTAATCGAAGAAAGAACTTGGAATCTGGGAAAGATGCGCACCTCATTAGCGCTGATCTTGTTCTTAGGACGAAGATGGATATTGATGAAATGAAGAACATAAAATCTTGGCGAGGATATCGTCACGCTTACGGATTAAAAGTCCGAGGACAAAGGACAAAGACCACTGGAAGAGCTGGAAAAGCGCTCGGGGTTAAGAAGAAAGATCTTGTCGCAAAGCAAGCTGCAGCGAAGAGTGAGTAGTTATGGGCGATCCGAAAAAACAGAGAAAGAAGTATAATACCCCCAAGTTTCCGTGGCGTACTGACATCTTGCAGGCAGAACTCAAACTTTTAGGTCAATATGGCCTTAGAAACAAACATGAATTGTGGCGGCACGAAACTTCCCTTTCTAACTTTAGAGGTATTGCACGTTCTCTCATTGGCAGATCTGCTGAAGAACGAAAGCGAATGGAAGACGAACTGCTGAGGCGGTTAAAGAAAATCGGGATTCTAGATGAAACAGCGGTCTTGGATGACGTGCTAGACTTAGCTATAGAGGATCTTTTGGAGCGTAGACTGCAGACAATCGTTTTCCGCAAAGGTTTCGGAAAGACAATACAACAATGTCGTCAGCTCATAACTCACGGACACATCGCAATTGGCGATAGACGAGTTACGATTCCAAGCTATATTGTGGCAAAAGAGGAAGAACCTAAAATAACATATACGCCTAAAAGCCCCATTGCAAACCCAAGCCATCCGCTGCGCCAGACAATATCTGTTGCCCCAACAACTGGAACAGGGACAAGCAAAGAAGAAAGGGAGAAAGCGCAATGAGTAGCAGTAAGAGGAACGAGAAATGGGCCGTAGTTCACATTCTCAGTTCATACAATAACACTTTGATTACCATAACGGATATTTCAGGTGCCGAAACCATAGCTCGAACATCAGGCGGAATGTTCGTTAAAGCTGACCGACTAGAATCGTCACCTTATGCTGCAATGCGGGCAGCTAGTGCCGCAGCTGATGTAGCAAAGGATAAGGGGATAACTGCCATTCACATCAAGGTGCGAGCTCCAGGCGGCTCAGGACCGAGAACGCCTGGTCCAGGTGCACAAGCAGCCATCAGGGCTTTGGCAAGGGCAGGTTTCAGGATAGAACGTATCGAGGAAGTCACACCTGTGCCACATGATGGAACACGGAGACCAGGTGGCAGAAGAGGACGAAGAGTCTAATCAACTCGCATCGTTCTTCTGGCAACAGAAAAATTGAAATAATGCCCAAGATTCTATTGAGCGGCACGGCCGATATCATGGGCTGTTATGGAGTGTCCAAATAAATGGAAATAAAAGTGCTTGAGAAAAACGATAAGAATTTACGTTTGCTTATTCGAGATGTTGACACTCCTTACATGAATGCCTTGAGGAGAATAATCACTTCTGAAGTTCCCTGCATGGCAATAGATGAAGTTGTAATCCTGGAGAACTCGTCTGTAATGCAAGACGAAACCATATCTCACAGACTTGGATTGGTTCCCCTTAAAACCGATCTAGACAGCTACAACTTGCCTGAAGAATGTGAATGCAAAAGCGAGTTTGGCTGTAATCTCTGCAGAGTCACACTCACATTGGACGTTGAGGCAAAAGACGGAACACGCACCGTCTACTCAAGCGAACTAGCTTCAGAAAACAAAGAAGTAATGCCTGTAAGCGAGAAAATACCAATAGCAAAACTAGCGAAAGCGCAAAAGCTTCGGCTAGAAGCTTACGCGAGACTCGGCAGAGGCAAGAACCACGCTAAATGGCAACCAATTTCGATGTGTGCCTACAAGTACTACCCAAAGATCGAGATCTCAAGCAGGAACTGCGATGCTTGCGGGAAATGTGTGGAGATATGTCCGAAAAAAGTTCTGGCTGACAAGGACAAGAAAATCGAAGTCGTGAATCTGGAGGCTTGCACGCTCTGCAAAGATTGTGTTGATGCCTGCCCAAAGGATAAGAAGGCAATAAGTGTCAGCTGGGAAGAGAACACATTTATATTCAATCTAGAATCTACCGGTGCTCTTCCACCTGAGCGAATAATGGAAGAAGCCATCAAAACTCTAGACAAGCAATTGAAAGAGTTTGAAAGTCACATCAAGGTGAGAAAGAGTGAAGAAAGTTAAAACGACAAACCCTGAGCTCATCGAGCTTATCCGTTTTCTAAGAAAACAGAGCAAGGAGAATGAGGTGGAAATCTGGCGAGACCTTGCGGAAAGGCTGGCAAAATCGCGAAGAAGCCGCCCATCCGTGAATTTGAGTCGTCTGAGCAGGTATTCTGAGAAGAACGAGACAGTTGTAGTTCCGGGGAAAGTGCTGAGTACAGGTGAGTTGAGCCACCCAATAACAGTGGCGGCCTTTGCTTTCTCTGAAAAAGCAAAAGAAAAAATAGGTGCCGTGAACGGCAAAATCCTGTCCTTCCATGATTTGATCAAAAAGAATCCGAAGGGATCAAACATCAAGATAATTGGGTGAAAAAATGCAAACAGCAACCAAACAAGTCGCAGTAATTGACGCAGAAGGCCTTGTCCTGGGAAGGATGGCTACGTACGTCGCTAAGCGACTCTTGAAAGGCGAAGAGATAGTTATCGTTAACGCTGAAAAAGCTATACTTTCCGGGAAAAAAAGAGGAAAGATAGCTGATGCGAAAGAATTTCTTGGTGTTGGAGCACCTGGAAGAGGACCGTTCCATTATAGGAGACCTGACAAAATAGTCAGGAAATGCGTGAAAGGCATGCTTCCAAACAAACGGCCCAAAGGCAAACAAGCGTACAAGCGACTCAAGGTTTACATGCAGATTCCAAAAGAATTCAAGGATCAAAAAACGGAAACATTCGTAAACGCCCAAGCCAAGAAGCTTACATGTCCGTATTTCACGGTTGCTGAGTTTGCAAAGGAAATAGGATGGAATGCAGGTGAATAATTATGCCAGTTAAGAAAGTTTTAGTTGTTAGTGGAAAAAGAAAAACCGCCATAGCGCGCGCTGTAGTCAAATCTGGTATTGGAAGAATACGCATAAACAGAACCCCACTGGAAATTCTTGAACCGGAGATTTCTCGTGAGAAAATCAGAGAACCGCTTCTGCAGGTCGGAGATGACGTCTGGAAACAGTTGGACATCGATGTGAAAGTATTTGGAGGAGGTTACATGGGGCAAGCAGAAGCTGCAAGAATGGCTGTGGCAAACGCTTTGTTGAAATGGACCAAGAGCACGCATCTTCGCACTGTTTTCGCTGAATATGATAGAACAATGATCGTTGGAGATTCGAGGAGGAAGGAACCCAAGAAATTTGGCGGACCTGGCGCGCGAGCAAAAGGGCAGAAGAGTTACCGATAGATTGAGGTTTACTGCATGATCATACCTGTAAGATGCTTCACTTGTGGCAAGCTGATTGGTGACAAATGGGAAGAGTTTGCCCGAAGAGTCAAGGCGGGAGAAAATGCAGGCGAAGTCTTAGATGACTTAGGAATCAAGCGCTACTGCTGTCGTCGAATGCTGCTATCGCATGTAGAGATCATGGACGAGGTTTTGCGGTTCTACGAAGAAGCTGAAAGGAGAAGAGAAGCAAGGAACGCTTACTAGGGCAAGTGAAAAGGAGAAAGCCATGTCAACGATTATTGAAGACATTATTGCAAGAAAAGTTTTCAATAGCCGTGGCGAGGAAACAATAGAAGTTGACATTGTAACAACGTCTGGATTCGGCAGAGTATCAGCCCCTGCTGGAAAAAGCCGAGGAAAGGCTGAAGTAGCCTATTATCCGCAAGGCGGCGTGGATCAGGCAATAAAGAAAGTTGAAGAGCTTGTAGCTCCAGAAATTGTTGGTCTGAACGCTGATTTTCAAGAAGAAATTGACAAAACTTTGCACGAGATTGACGGTTCAAAAGACTTCAAGATAATCGGAGGAAACACTGCATTTTCCATATCGCTAGCCAACGCTGAAGCAGCTGCAAACTCCAGCGGGTCGCTCCTTTTCCAGTATCTGGGTGGACGCCTAGCGAACGAACTTCCCTATCCGATAGGAAACGTCATCAGTGGCGGACAGCACACATATGGGAAGACTCCTGACATGCAAGAGTTTCTTGTTCTACCGCATGGCGCAGGTTCCTTCATGGAGGCGGCATCTGCTAACGTGCAAATTCATCGGAGAGTTGGCGAGGTTTTCAAAAAGAAAAACAAACTGTTCAACGGTGGAAAAAGCGACGAGGGAGCATGGGTAGCAAGCATGAGCGATCTGGAAGCTCTGGAATCGCTATCAAACGCATGTGAGGAGGTTGGCGGCGAACTGGGATTCGAATGCGGTTTAGGGTTAGATGTTGCAGCCTCTTCTCTTTGGAATGGCAAAGGAAAAAGTTACATTTACGAGAGGGAACGGAAGAAACGGAATACTGGTGAACAGTTGGACTTTATCCTAGATCTTATCAAGAAATATCATCTTTCTTACGTCGAAGACGCTTTTCATGAGGAAGATTATAAAAGCTTTGAAGAACTTGCCAAGAAAGCGAAGAATTGTCTTGTCTGTGGCGATGACTTGTTCACGACGAACAATGAGAGGTTAAGCCGCGGAATTAAGATGAAAGCAGCTAATGCCATCATAATTAAAGTGAATCAGATCGGGACGCTTACAGAGGCGTCAGAGACAGTTGAAATGGCGACGAAAAATGGGTATGTGCCTATCATGGCGCACCGCTCAGGTGATTCGTGCGACTGGCATATTGCGCACTTGGCAGTGGCGTTCAAATGCCCTGTAATCAAGACAGGAATCGTTGAGGGAGCGCGAATCGCCAAGATAAACGAACTAGTGAGAATAGAAGAATTCCTTGGAGATAGAGCTAAAATGGCTGGTCTCCCAATGCTATGAGGAGGAAGAAAAATTTGTCAGAGGACGAGGAAATCAAGAAAGAAGCTGAAAACGAGATAGAGGCAAAGCCGTTGGATGAAGAGCCGAAAACTGAACCTCAGACTGAGGCTCCAGTTGAGGCTGAGAAGTCGGAGTCAGCGCCCATTCCAGCGGATGAAGGGTTTCTGCTTGCGCGAGACACTTTGCTATCTGCGGGAATACATATTGGAACGAGAATGAAGACATGGGACATGGAGCAATTCATATACCGTGTCAGACCTGATGGCCTATTCGTGTTAGATGTCAAGAAGACTGATGATCGAATAAAAGCAGCAGCGAAATTTTTGGCACGGTTTGAACCAGGCAAGATCGCGGCAGCTGCATCAAGACTCTATGCTCAAGAACCGGTCAAGAAATTCTGCGAAACAACTAAAGCCACACCTATAGTCGGACGTTTCATTCCAGGTCTCTTATCAAACCCGCTGTATCCAAACCGTATCGAACCCGAAGTGCTGATAGTATCTGATCCGAGAGCAGACGCTCAAGCAGTCAAAGAAGCAGCTTCGGTAGGCATACCCGTCGTCGCGCTATGCAGCACGGACAACGAGTTCGTTGGAGTCGACCTGGTTATCCCTACAAACAATAAGGGCAGAAGAGCGCTAGCGGTAATATACTGGCTGTTGGCAAGACAGGTGCTCCGTGAAAAAGGAGAACTTGCGCAAGATAAGGATCTGCCGTCAACAATAGATGATTTCGAGGCGAAGATCTCCAAGGAAGAGGAGGAAATGTAAAATAATGGTGAAGGTTCGGCTTCCTTGTCAAGCCGGAGCCTTCTACGAAGGAACAGCTAGGTCGTTAAAGCAGCAAATTGATGAATGTTTTCTTCATGAGCTTGGGCCTCAGAAGCTTCCAGTGGTGAATGAAGCGGGTTCAAGGAAAATAGTTGGGCTCGTTTGTCCACATGCGGGCTACATGTTTTCAGGTCCAGTCGCTGCTCACGCCTACTATCAGCTCGCATTAGACGGTAAACCTGACATAATAGTCATTTTTGGTCCAAATCACACGGGATATGGTAGCGCTCTGTCTCTCATGAATGAAGGCGCGTGGCGGACGCCGCTTGGCGATGTTGAAGTAGACAGCGAGACAGCCAATAATATTTTGCGCGAGGCACAGATAGTGGATGTTGATGAGTCAGCTCACAGTCATGAGCACTCTATTGAAGTTCAGCTTCCCTTCCTCCAGTATCTCTATGGTTCAGGCTTCCAAATCGTGCCTATTTGCTTCCTGATTCAGGATCTTGCATCTGCCCGAGAAATTGGACAAGCTGTGGGCAGAGTTCTAACGGGCAAGAATGCGCTTGTTATAGCGTCTTCGGATATGTCGCATTATGTGAGTCAGGAAAAGGCTTCCAAGAACGATTTGATGGCTCTCGCGGCTGTTGAGTCGATGGATGAAAGCAAGTTCTACTCGGTCATTGAAGCTTATGGTGTTAGCGCCTGCGGCTACGGTCCGATATCTGCCTTGATCGCTGCCTCAAAAGCTATGGGTGGAAAAGAGGCAAAATTATTATGCTATAAGACCAGTGGAGATGTAATTGGCGACTATTCCAGCGTGGTCGGATATGCCGCCGTCTGTTTCACAAAATAGTGGTGAAAAATGGGGATCGTTGCTTCAGCACCAGCGAAGATTATACTTTTCGGAGAGCACTTCGTCGTCTATGGGGAACCTGCTATCGTTCTCGCCATAGACAAGAGAGCATATGTGAAAGCAGAAAAACGCAACGACACCAACCTCCATGTTCGCTCCACAAACCTTAACCTATCAGGAAATTTTGAGAAAAGCACATTCAAAATAGAGCATGGCGACGCAAAGGAAGCAAAAATGAAGTTTGAGCCTATCCGACAAGCAGTCGAGAAAATATGCGAAAAATGTGGACAAGATATCGGTGTGGATATTGAGATTAACTCAACTATTCCTGTTGGTGCAGGATTAGGTTCTTCAGCAGCTGTCGTGGCAGCCTCAACATTGGCTGTAGGTACTCTTTTGGATGTGAAATTGTCGAAGGAAGAAATCTTCCGCATGACGTTTGAGGCGGAGCAAGTGGTTCATGGAACTCCCTCCGGGATAGATCCTGCAATTTCCACGTTTGGTGGGGTTCTTCTATTTCAGATGGATACCGGTTTCAAGCCGCTGGACGTTAAGATGGATCTGCCGCTTGTCATTGGTGACACCGGTGTTGAAAGATCTACACGTGTCCAAGTTGAAAGAGTTAGAGAAATTGTAGATAACTTTCCGCGGATAGCTGAACCCATGATGAAAGCAGCTCGCGAGATCGTTTTGCGAGCTATTGACGCGTTTAAGGAGAATGACCTGAACACGCTTGGAGAACTCATGAACATGAATCACGCTTTGCTTTACGGTGTTGGTGTTTCAGAGGAATCTTTGGAATGGCTTTCTTATGCAGCGCGTAAAGCTGGAGCTTTGGGCGCCAAACTTACTGGGGCTGGCGGTGGCGGTTGCATGATTGCCTTGTCTAAAGATGAAAAGCTTGAAAAAGTCTTGGAAGCCATTCAGAGAGCAGGCGGAAGACCATTTGTGGCCAGAAAGACCGATGAAGGTGTAAGGATTGAGTGAAGCTAGAACCGTGGTACTAAAGATCGGCGGTTCAGTAATCACAGACAAGGGTTCGGAGCTTGCGGCTCGAACGCAAACCATTGACCGATTAGCTGATGAAGTGCAGAGGGCAAACGTGAAGAACCTGATAATTGTTCATGGAGGCGGCAGCTTCGGGCATCCCTCTGCCAAAAGAAATTCCCTAATAGAAGGTTTCAAGAACCCAAGCCAGATAGCTGGCTTTGCTGAAACCCATCACTACATGACAGTGCTCAACGGTTTAGTGATGGACTCACTCATTGTCCACAACATCCCAGCCGTTAGCATTGCCCCATCATCATGCATAGTCACAGAAGACAGAAGAATCAAAACTTTTGAAGACGCACCCTTACGAATGCTTTCAAAAACTGGTTTGTTGCCTGTTCTTTACGGAGACACAGTCATGGATACGAAGCTGGGTTTTACGATACTTTCAGGCGACCAGTTGGTCTCCGCGATTGCGACGAAGTTCAACGCTCAACGAATAATCATGGGTGTAGACGTGGACGGTCTGTATGATGCTGATCCAAAGGCTGAAAAAACCGCCAAAATCTTTTCCCATTTAACATTAGCCGAACTTGGCAAGTTGCAGGGCAAGCTTGGCAAATCTATGGCGTGCGATGTCACTGGTGGAATGTTTGGAAAAATCGCTGAGCTCCTTCCAGTTGTGGAAAAAGGCATTCCTGTCACCATTGTGAACGCGACAAAACCAAATTACGTTTATAAGTCTCTCAGAGGAGAGAAAATCGAGGCAACGATAATAGAGAAGGAATAAGCGCTTGGCTGAACAAACAAAGAAAAGAAAAGCAGACCACATTAGAATTGCCTTAAACCAGAATGTGCAGGCCAGGCGAACGACAACCGGCTTTGAAGACCTTTTTTTCGTTCATAGGGCGCTGCCAGAAGTTAGCAGAAACAAAATAGATCTATCTACCACGATACTGGATCACAAGTTTTCTGCGCCGTTGATTGTTGGAGCAATAACAGGCGGAACTGGAGAGGCAACAAAGATCAACGGAACCATAGCTGAAGCTGTGGAAGAGCTTGGTCTAGGAATGGGTGTAGGAAGCCAGCGAGCAGCTATACAAGACAAGAAATTGGCAAAAACCTTCGATATAGTGAGAGAAAAGGCTCCACATGCCTTCTTGATAGCAAATATAGGCGGAATACAACTTGTCAACGGATACGGTTTGCGAGAAGTGAAAAAAGCCGTAGAGATGATTGACGCTGATGCTGTTGCAGTCCACATGAACCCGTTACAGGAAGCTGTTCAACCAGAAGGAGAGACAAACTTCAAAGGAGTTCTTGAAGAAATAGGAAAAATCGCAAGTGAACTTGGCAAACCAGTTATCGCTAAAGAGACTGGAGCAGGAGTCGCCGCTGAAGATGCGGAAAAACTTGAAAGTGCAGGCGTCAAAGGAATAGATGTGAGCGGCGCAGGCGGTACAAGCTGCGCGGCTGTTGAATATTACCGAGCAAAGGGGCAGACGTATGGTTCTCAGAGAAGGTTGGGTGACGTTTTCTGGGACTGGGGAATGCCTACCGTCGCAAGCGTTGTTGAGGTTTCCCAAACTGTGAACATTCCTGTGATTGCTTCAGGAGGCATTCGAAACGGAGTAGATGTCGCTAAATCCATAGCTCTTGGAGCAAGCTTGGCCAGTTTTTCGCAGCCTGCATTGCAAGCAGCAGTAAAAGGCGTTGAAGAGACAAAAACCATGCTGTCACTTCTGGTAGACGAGTTAAAAAACGCCATGTTTCTTGTCGGAGCAGAATCAGTGAATGGCTTACGAAGAGCGCCAACGGTTGTGACAGGCAAAACTGCTGAATGGCTAAAAATGCGAGGCTTCGACATTGAAGGCTATGCACGGAGAGGGAGAAGCTAAACCGTGGACATCGAGACCTTTCTTGAAGAAAAAGCCGCCCTGATTGACAAGGCTATAGAGAAATACGTTCCGAGAGCATTCTCAAAGAATTCAGTTGTCTTCAAGATTAGCCCGCCTCATTACGCATACAACCTTGAAACATTGAACAAGGCGATTGCCGAGCCGATCTGGGAGTTTCTCGACAGAGGTGGAAAAAGATGGCGTCCCGCCCTCTTTCTATTGATCTGCGAAGCTTTGGGCAAAAACCCTGATGAATTCGTAGATTTCGCCATTATCCCAGAAGTGGTTCATAATGGTACTCTGATGGTGGACGATATTGAAGACACTTCTGAACTTCGAAGAGGGAAACCGTGCACGTACAGAATTTACGGTTTGGATATTGCGATAAATGCTGGAAATGCCATGTACTACCTGCCATTGCTTTCCCTTATAGAAAAGAAAGAAGGAGTGTCAGCTGAGAAACTTTCCAGAGTTTACGAGATCCATGTGCAGGAAATGATCAATCTCAGCCTCGGTCAGGCTATGGATATTGCTTGGCACAGAGGTTTAGCTAACGCGGACAAGATAAGCGAAAAGGACTATTTGCAGATGTGTGCATATAAAACTGGTACTCTGGCTAGGATGTCTGCCAAAATCGCAGCTGTATTGTCTGGAGCAGACGAGAAACTTGGGGAAAAACTTGGGCATTTTGCTGAAAGCATAGGTGTGGCTTTCCAAATGCAAGACGACGTGCTGGATCTGACGAGTAAAAAGTTTGAGAAAGGCAAAGGTGGACGAGGGCAGGATATAACTGAAGGAAAGAGAAGCCTAATAGTCATCCACACTCTGGCGGTGGTAGACGCTAAGAATAAACACAGACTTATACAGATTCTCAACATGCACTCCTCTGATCAAAAACTTAGAGATGAAGCCATAGCCATTATGCAAAAATGCGGATCTATCGAGCATGTTAAGCAGTTTGCCCGAAAGATTGTTGCGAAGAGCTGGAGCGAGGTTGAGAAGCTTCTACCTGAAACTGATGGAAAAGAAAAGTTAAAAGCTTTCGCGGATTTCTTGATTGAAAGAAAAATCTAGATTTGAAGAAGTGCATTATATTTGACGGCAAAAGGAAACGTTGAGGTCAGAGAAGAGATTCGAAAGATTGCCCTATTGAATGCTGTGAAGCACGATGGAAAAGCCCAAGCAGGAGCGGTTATCGGGAAAATACTGGGCGAGAGATCTGAGCTAAGATCTAAAGTCAAAGAGATTTCTGCTCTGATCAATGAGGTTGTTGTTGAAACTAACAAGCTTTCTCCAGATGAGCAGAAGAAAATCGTTGAAGAGAAATGGCCTGAGGCTCTTGTAAGGGAGAAGGTTGAGGAGGAGAAACACCTTCCACCTTTGCCGAATGTAGGTAAGTATGCTCAGGTTGTCACTAGATTCTCACCGAACCCCGATTGTGTTTTGCACTTGGGATCTGCCCGAGCCATAGTCCTGTGCTATGAATATGCAAAGCTCTACAAGGGTAAGTTCATCCTTCGTTTCGAAGACACTGATCCAAAGATCAAGCGACCCGTTCCAGAGTTCTACGATAAGATTCGTGAGGATTTGGCTTGGCTTGACTGCAAGCCAAACGGGGAGTACATTCAGAGCGACAGAATCCCACTGTACTACGAATATGCTGAGAAATTGCTGACAGAAGGCAACGCCTATGTTTGCACTTGTCAACCAGAAGCATTCAGAAAGAGGACACTAGCCAACCAGCCATGCCCTTGTCGGAACTTGACTGCTGAGGAGAATCTGAAAAGATGGCAACGAATGCTTAAGGGCGCCTATGAAGAAGGCGCCGCTGTTCTTCGCGTGAAGACAGACCTAGACCATCCTAACCCCGCAGTTCGCGATTGGCCTGCAGCGCGTGTCATAGATGCCAAAAAGCATCCTCACCCAAGAGTGGGAAGTAAGTACTACGTCTGGCCATTGTATAATCTCGCATGTGGTGTAGACGATCACTTGCTGGGTATAACCCACATTATTAGGGGAAAAGAGCATCTGACGAATCAGGTCAGACAGGAATTTATGTATAAGCATTTGGGATGGAAGTATCCTGAAGCTATTCATTATGGAAGACTGAAAATCACTGGAGCCTATCTGAGCAAATCCAAGATAATTCAAGGAATAAGAGAAGGCTTATTCAAAGATTGGGACGATCCGAGGCTTGCCACTTTTGCAGCCTTGAGGAGAAGAGGCGTGACACCTGAAGCGATAAAAAAGATGATAATTGACATTGGTCCAAAGACACAGGATGTGGTTCTAAGCTGGGAGAACCTTTATGCGTACAACAGGAAAATTCTGGATCCGACGGCTGAACGATTCTTCTTTGTGCAGAATCCAATAGAGTTGACTGTCCAGAAAGCGCCGAAAGAGTTTGACGTGAAACTTCATCTTCACCCTGAACATCCTGAAAGAGGTTCAAGAGAATACATCATAAAACCTGAAGGAGAAAATGGTGAGGTGAACTTCTGGGTTTCAAGCAAAGATGTTGATGGTTCAAAGATTGGAAACATAGTCCGCTTGATGGAATTGTTCAACATAAGAATCGAGAAAGCAAACATTTATTCAGCTGAAGCTTCTTTCATGAGCGATTCCTATGACGATGCAAAAAAGACAAAGGCACAGCTTATTCACTGGATACCTGTTGGAAAAGATATGCCTTGCAAGGTGGTTATGCAAGACGCTGCAGTGATTGAAGGTGTCGCTGAAGGCTTATGCAGAGAGCTCAAGCCTGACATGATGATACAGTTTGAAAGGTTCGGCTTTGTGAGAATAGACGATGTTGGAAAGAAGCTCACGGTTTATTATTCCCACAAATAATTCTAGGAGAATGAAAACATGCGGAAACAGGACAAGATAATCATATGGTCAGCTTACTTTGATTCCGCGAAAACCCGAAAGAATGGGAGACGCGTGGTCAAGAACTTGGCAGTGGTCTCTCCGCGAGTTACTGAGATTAAGGATGCTGTCGAGAAGCTTCGGCTGAGCTGTGAAATTGTGGCGGATGTTGCCTACCCCAAGACGCCTTGGCTTAAGACTGGAATGCTTCTCGTTCAGAAGAAGCAGTCAAAAGACAGAACCATCAGTGAAATCGCAAAACTATTGCTGAAAATTAGAAGCGCTACAGCGACTACAAAATAGAGTAATGGTTAGCTCTTTTCTTCGCCAATCAGAATGGCGTTCAACATCCCATGTTGTCCTGGTCGTGAAGTAACCCGTGCTAAACCCATTGAGGTTTCGACAACAGCGCCTTTGGTTATTACGCCTCTGCGGTTGTAATCGATGTTCGCAGGGTTCTTGGCTACGCGTGTGATCTCAACCTTCGTTGTTTTTCCAGTTTTCGGATCTGTTACGCAGACTTGTTTGTCGCTTAGAATTTTGATTTTTTGTGTTCCTCCTTCGCCTCTCGCAGTCTTCCGTTTTGTTTCGCCCATGGTGGTTTCTGCTGGGAAGGAGCCTAGCTCAAATCGCCTCTTTTTTCTGTATGATATCCTTCTGCCGCCAGAAGGCTTTTTCTTGCGTATGCCACCGTGCCAAACTGACACTTTTAAGTTCTCCTACGTTATTAGTTAGGGCGTTGATTATCAAACGCTGTTTTGAATATAAACCTATCCGTTTTGCGGTTCAGGGCTTTCTTGTCTCGGTATTCCGTCAAAAACATGTTTAAGCTCCCTTTTCATGATTGACGTATCATGGCTCAAGGCAAAATAATCTGCAAAAAACTCGGTTGTCTTAAGAACTGATGAGCGCCCACTTCTTTCGCTGGCGATTAAACCCATATCTTTCAGCATCTTGATGTGACCATAGGCATGATGTCCTCTCACATCTATTACTCTTTTTTGAATTACTGGCTGCCTGTAAGCTACATACGACAGAGTCTTCAGTGGGCCTATAGAAAGTAGTGGTCGGTTCACAAGCTTCTTGACGTGCGGTGTGTAATCTGCTTTCAGCTGCAAAACGTATCTTTCGTCTTTCAGTTCTAGAATCTCTAGAGCCGTGTTTCTGGTTCCATAGCTCTGCATGAGTGTTTTTGTCAATTTGATAGTCTTATTCTTGGAACGCGTATTCAAGACTGAGCATAGTTCGTTCACGTCTAATGGACGGCCAGCCACGTATAGTGCTGCTTCAATAAGAGACAGCTCTTGCTGCATCTTTGCTGCAGCTTGGTTTTCCTGAGTGGATACTTCAGGGCTACGCGCTTGTTTTCCCGCTTTCTGCAAGGTTCAAAACCCCAACGGTTATGTATATTTCCTCAGAGTCCTCGTTCTGCCACAAGTTTATTTTGCCATCTTGTGCCAAGAAAAGCAGCAATATGAATGTGCGTACGGCTTCAATCCGGATAATTCCCTTAGTCAGAGAGGAAAATTCTATTATGCCTGCTCCTTTCACCCTTTCAACAAGCTCTGCATATAGTTTTTCCATAAGGGACTCAATTTCTAGTAGGTAGAGGTCTAGCTGCGGCATTATTTCTGAGAAAGTCGGCAAGATGGGTGCTTCAACAGGCTTCTGCAGGCGTATCAGTTTTTCACCTTTCAAAACTTCGTCTAAAACTTCCAGCAGATTTCTGATAGTTGTTGAAGTTAGCTCGTGTCTCAGAGGTAGAAATAATGGTGGTGGAACAAAATCCTGCGGAGGTTTAGGTAGTGGCGGCGGTTCCTCAAGTTTCAACAGTAGTTTAGACTTCATTAGGTATATGAGGGCTGAAGAATCTAAGGCTACGCCTGATGCTCTGAAGTCCACGTGTCCCGTCTTTTCCATCTGTTGCAGGAACGAAGATAGAAGATATGAGATGTTTATGTTCCATGGTGTGAGTTTTTCAAGTTTGTTGAATTCAAACAGAATGTTCCATGGCGGATGGAGGTAAAATGGTCTTTTTATCGTTACTGACGGCATCTAGCTCGGCACCTCCAGAAGGTTGGCAGCTACAACGTTTGACACTCCGTTTCGTCCGTAGACTCCGTAAACTTTCTGCGCCTTGTTTACCATTTCAGGTTTAAGCGTGATGGCTATGAACTGAGTTTTCTCTGATTCTTCCAGAAGCAGTTCTGCCAGTTTTGACACGTGAAAAGCATCGAGATGCGCGTCTACCTCATCGAGTATGTAGAATGAGGCAGGAGTGAATTCTTTTAAGGCAAATATGAATGCGACAGCTGCCACTGATCGTTCGCCGCCACTGGCTCCGTTCACCACTATGGCTGGCTTGTTTGGGAATTGGACAAGCATGTCGATGCCGCCGCTGAAGGGTTCATCCGGCTTTTCAAGCGTGAGTGTGGCGGTTCCTCCGCCTGCGACTTTTGCGAAGTATTTTTTCAGGTTTGTGCTGATTTTGTCGAAGGCCTCCATGAAAACTTTGCGTTTCTTCTGCTCGATCTCGTCCATGAACTGGATGATGGCTTGTTTCTCTTTTTCGAGTTCGTTCATTCTTATTGACAGTTCTCTATAGCGTGACATCTGTTCAGCATAATGAGATAGGGCGAGTTGGTTTATGGCGCCTATTCGTTCAAGTTCAAACTGCATCATCTTGATTGATGTTTCTGCTTCCTCAACCTGTTTTGGTGTTACTTGCAGTGGCTGTTCGTGGCCAAATTGTCTGAGCTGGCTTCTGTATTGCTCCAGTTGTAGC
Organism: Bathyarchaeia archaeon; assembly: GCA_041480925.1. GTDB lineage: Archaea > Thermoproteota > Bathyarchaeia > Bathyarchaeales > Bathycorpusculaceae > JBGPAV01. Next base: position 20,336 of record JBGPAV010000002.1, read on the forward strand.
AAAGATGATTGAATGTTTAGCTGAAGTTGGTTAAGCAGTCTGTCGGTCTGCTCATATTCTGAATCGACTTTGCGGAGCTCTTTGTCTATCTCGTCTATCTGGCTTGTGAATTTCTTTGACTCTTCCCTTGCCGAGAAGACGCTTTTGGAAAGTTCAACACGGCTTTTTTCCAGTTCAGTCAGTTCTTGTTTCAGCGCTTCTCTTTCTCTTAGCGCCTCTTCAATGTCCTTCTCCACTTTCCTCAGCTGTTGCTCTACTTTTCCAAGCTGGATCTTTGAGTTTTGGTATCCAACTCTCAGAACGTTGTCAAACTTTGACTGGAGCGTATCAATCTCTGTCTGGTATGTGCCAAGTTTCTGTCTCAGGGTAATGTTTTCTTCGGCAAGTTTTTCTCTTTTTACTTCCATTTCTTGGATGCTTCCAACGTCTATCTTTCGCCGGAGTGCTGCGAGTTCTGTTTGAAGTTTTCTCATTTCCTTTTGGATGTTGCTTCTTTCAGCTCTGTGAACCCACATTTGTGACTTTTCGGTTTCAACTTCCTTTTCCAAGCGGACCATGAGGCGTTCGACACGTTTAACGTTCGAGTTTGTCCGTCTGACGCTTCTCTTGACACGTGTCAGTTCTCTATCAAGGGTGTTTATTGCGTCTTTGAGGCGGGCGATTTCAACTCTTGTTCTGTCTATTTCCTCTTCAAAACTGGTTATGTCGCTTCCTCTTCTCGAAAGGTGGTGTTGAAGGGCGTTGACAGCTTCATCTAGGCTTTTGATGGCGGCGTCACTTGGGATGATCGTTGAGAAATCAATCGGAGCACGGTAAAAACCTATTTCAAAAACGCCGCCAGTCTCATAGAGGTCGCCGTTAACGGTTACTGCGCGGTGGCCTTCACTGGAAAGGGTGAATGCTGTTTTGTCATCGGAAACAATGAGCGTGTCTCCGAAGATGAAATGGACAGCAGGCTCATACGCCTTGTCATATCTCAAGAACACTGGAGCTAGACCTTTGACGCTTTCCTTTTCAGGAATCTTGGAATGTTTCGGAGGCGTGGTTCCTTCGAGCGGAATTATCTTTATTCTTCCCAGTTTCATCTTTCGCAGGGTTTCAGTGCAGGTGAAGGCAGCGTCAAAATTTTTCACAACTATGGCATCAAGCCATCCTGTGGCTGCTGCCTCTATTGCACGTTGATAGGGTTTGTCTATTTTCACCAGATTGCGCAGTCTTCCGTGGACGCCTTGAATGACGCCTAAATCGCCTAGTTCTTCTATGCTTCTGAGCGCTTTTTCCTCAGAGGCCACGGTTTCCGCTAGTTCTCTTTGGGTGACAAATTCTATGACTGCTCCGCGTGCTGACTCCGCTATTTTTCCGGCTTCAGATATCTCTTTTTCAACAGCTTCTCTTTGAACGATCTTGCGTTCCAAGGTTTTCTCTGAATCTTTCAGTTGCGCTTTCTGATCCTTCTGTACTTTTTCCAGTTCGCTGAAAGATTTTTCCAGTTCTGTAAGAGTAGTGGCGAATCTTTGCTTGCGTTCGCTCAGGTCTTTGAGTCGTCTTGTGCGTAAGTTGATTGCGGTTTGGTTTTTGATGTATTCTGATCTCAGAAATGTGAGTCTTTTGTAATTATTATCTAGGCCTAGTTCGATTTCGCGGATTCTTTTGCTATTTTCTCCGAGGCTTTCCCAAAGTTGAGTTGTCTCTTGTGCCAGAACATCGTGTTCGGCCTGTTCTGTGTTTATCTGGTTCAGAATGTGGTCATATTCGTTTCTGAGTCGCTTGATCTTTGTTCGATTTTCGCGGATTTCGTTCCTTATTGACTCGTATTGCTGCAGGCTGTTTTCTCTGACTTTCTTCAAGCCTTCAAGGCTTATCTTGCCTGAATTGATTTTTGTGGTGAGTTCGGTTTCTTTTGCTTTTATTTCGCCGATGCAGATCTGAACTTTGAGTACTTGTGAGCCGCCTTCTTCAACAATCTCTGAGCTTAGTTTGCGCCATTCTCCTTCGATCTCTCTTCTTTTTAGCCTTTGACCGTCCCGCAGCCCTCGTATTTTTTCAACTCGGCTTCTCACTTTGTCTGCTTGTCCCGAGTTTTCTTCCATTCTCTTCTGAATCTGAGCCATTTTATGCGAAATCCGGACAGTTTCGAACTTTTTTATCTCGTCACGAATGAAGTTCGCTCTCAGAAGTTCATTGCGTTCTCTTTCCAAGTCATCAAGTCTTTTCTGTACTTCGTCTATTCTGCCCATAGCCGTACGTATGGATATGTCTGCCATGCGTAGCTTTTCTTCAGCTTCAGCTTTTTCAGCATCGTATTGACCTATTCCAACAAGATCTTCGATGATTTTTCTGCGCTCTGACGGAGAAATGTCTGTTAAGCGAGTTATCGTTCCTTGAGGAATTATGTTTTGGCTGGTGCTACTTATTCCAGCCATTGAGAGTATTTCAAGACTGTGTGTTCTTGAGATTCTTCTTCCGTTTAGTCTGTAGACGCTTTGACCGTTTCTGTATACTTCTCTTGAAATTGTGACAGTCGTGGTGTCTACAGGCATTCGCCCGTCTGTGTTGTCAAACTGTATTATGACCTTGGCCATTTTGGCTCTTTCAAGCCCGGATTTTTCTGAACCGTGAAAGATGAGCTTGGCAGCTGTTTCCGCACGGAGCCTTCTCGTGCTTAACTCGCCAAGCGAGAAGAGGAAAGCGTCCAGAATGTTCGATTTTCCGCTTCCGTTAGGACCTGTTATGGCAGTGAAGCCCTTATCTAGGACTACTTTAACGGTGTCTGGCCCGAATGATTTGAAGCCTTTAAGCTCTATTCTCTTGATGTAGGGCATTCAGTCTGCGTCCCGGCCCTTTTTCTGGAAGATGTAATCTTCTCCTTTAGACCATTCTGTACGGATGTTTCTATAAAAATTATTGCTTCGTGAAACCATGGTGGCATGTGGTTTTCTGCTTCTGCCTTCTGAGTTTCAAGCTTTGGCTTTCAGTCATTTTTCTTATGAAATCCTTCACGCTTTCATTGCTTCCGTAAACAAGAAGAGAGCCGTCTGCCTGAGCTTTATACGTCACCTCAGACTGTTGAGCCAGCATTTTCAGCTTTTCCGATGATAGTTCCTCTAAAGGATTGACACGAATCCACGTCTGCCCTCTTGGCATACCTGAAATAAATCTTGTTTCTTCTTCCTCTTTTTCGGGCAAGCGTTTTCGAGCCTCATTCAGCCGTTTCAGCCACTCATCTGCATACTCACTTCCAAACGCTTTCTGTCCCTCAGAGATCAAATAAACTTCAAGATTGGCCAAATATTCCTCAATCTTCTGAACAGCTTCTCCATAACACTCATCTGCCTTGGAGATTCTGATGACTGTTCTAGCTGACTTCAAGTTGTTCATAACTTCTATTGGAACTGGGCGTCTTTTCTTACGAAAATCAGCAATAAGCTCTTCGAGAGTTTTCCAAACGGCCAAATAGCCCATGCTCACTGCTCCTAGTCTTCAATCAGTCAGAACGTCATTAAAGAATTATTCGCCTATGATTTCTTTCACGTCTTTCTAAAGTGATAAAACATTGTCCAATCAAGTTAAAGACATTTCACAGCGTTCATAGCTGAGCAAAGTTTGCAATCTTTCTCAATTGACAGTTCAAAGTTTTTGTGCATCTTGCAGAGCAATCCTTTTGCGCGGATTGTTCTACAGATTTCGCAGAACTTTACGATGAACTCTTTGCGCGGTAGGTTTTTCTCGGCAATTGTGTTTGCCAGTCTCTTGACTAGTATTTTTACGTCCTGATCTCTTTCTAGGTTTATGGCTTTTCCGCGGATTTTTCTTGAATATAAGCTTATGGCGGGTTGGCTTACGCCTAATAGTTCTGCTGCTTCTGCTTGTTTCAAGTTGTGTTTAGTTACGAGTTGTTTGGCTATCATTGCTCTGACTGCTGGTAGTGCACATTTTACTGCGATTTCACAAGGGGCTAGCATTTATGTTGCTTCCGTGTTATAGTGTGTAGAAAGGCATAACTATACTTTATTACAATCGTAATAACGTTTAAGGATGGAACAGATGAACTGGCGAAATATATCCAAAATCGCTGAAGGAGTCTACTGGGTAGGCGCCAGAGATTGGAACCGAAGAATGTTCGACGCACTCATACCTCTGCCCAACGGAACAACCTACAATGCATATTTAATCATCGGCTCAAACAAGAAGGCACTGATTGACACCGTGAACCCTGGCTTTGAAAAGGAGCTGGAAGACAAGGTTGCGCAAGTGGTTAATCCAACTGATATTGACTACGTTATAATGAATCATGCTGAACCTGATCATGCAGGCTCAATTCCGTACATTATGGCATTGAACACGAAAGCAAAATTGGTCACCACGGCCAAGGGTGCAAAGATGGCTCAGATTTTCTACAAGGTTCCTGAGGAAAGAATAATCGCGGTTCGCGACGGAGAAACGCTTGATTTGGGCGGTAAAACGCTTCAGTTCATTGAGGCGCCGATGCTACACTGGCCTGAGACGATGTTTACGTATCTCAAGGAGAACAAAATCCTGTTTCCATGCGACTTTTTCGGCTCTCACGCTGCTAAAGGACTTTACGACGACGAGATCGAGGAACTGTTAGTCTTTGCTCAGCGTTATTACGGAGAGATAATGATGCCTTTCAGAGTCATGGGCCAGAAGGCTCTAGAGAAGATCAAAGATCTGCCGATTGACGTGATCGCTCCAAGCCACGGACCTATACACAGGAACCCGGCACGCATTCTCAATGTGTACAGAA
>JBGPAV010000003.1:0-20759 GCA_041480925.1 Bathyarchaeia archaeon
AACAACCTTCTTGTCCGCATCACATTCAGTAACAGCATCAACCTGCGCCAGAATCTGCTTATCAGTGAAGTGACTCTGCGTCAAAGCGCCGAATGGACATTCTGCTGCGCATGTTCCACAACCGCCACAGGCAGCTTCGATGATGCTGACACGCTTCAAATCCTTGTTCAAGGTAATCGCGTTGTAAGGACAAACTTTCGTGCATAAGCCACAGGCTGTGCACTTGTCGGAAAACGTGATAGGCGTAATCGCTTCCACGGTGACTTTGCCCTTAGCCATCAGGATTCCAGCACGTGCAGCAGCTGCGCTTGCCTGCGTAACGCTGTCCCTGATGTCTTTTGGACCTTCAGCGCAACCGGCAAAGAATATGCCGCCAGTAGCTGCATCAACAGGTCTAAGCTTCGGATGAGCTTCCAAGAAGAAGCCATCTTGATTCCTTGAAAGTGTCAGCAGACGCTGGATGATCTCGCTGTCCTTTCTAGCTTCGAGACCTACAGACAGTATCGCCATGTCAACGTTGACCTTGTAAAGCTCGTTTTGAAGAGTGTTCTCGCCGAAAAGCCACAGGTTACGTGTCCGCTTGTCCTCTTTGATCTCAGCGGGAAGACCTCGTATGAACTTGACCCCGGCTTTCCTAGCACGCTGGTATAGATCTTCAAAGCCTTTTCCGTAAGCGCGTATGTCAACATAGAAAACGTAGATTTCTGTGTCTGGCCAGTGTTCCTTAATCAGCAAGCTGTCCTTGATCGTGTTCATGCAGCAAACGTTGCTACAGTAGAGTTTTCCGTTCTTGTCAGAACGTGAGCCGACACACTGGATAAAGGTCACACGTTTCGGAATCTGCATGTCGCTAGGCCTGAGCAAGTGTCCGTGCGAAGGCCCGCCGGCGTTGATTAGTCTTTCAAACTCGAGTGACGTAATCACGTTCGGGAACTTGCCGTAACCGTAATTTGGCAAGACAGAGGGATCAAAAACGTCTGCACCAGTTGCCACAACAATTGTGCCAACCTCAAGCTCAACGGTTTCAGGCTTCGCCTCATATTTAATTGCATTTCTTTCGCAAGCCTTCATGCACTTGTCACACACGACCACGCCTTCCTTGTTGAGGCAAAGGTTCATGTCAATTATGTATGTGGCGGGAACTGCCTGTGCAAAGGGCGTGTAAATAGCATGTCTTGTGGCCAAGCCCACATCAAACTCGTTGGGCGCTACAATTGGGCAGACTTTGGTGCATTCGCCGCATGCTGAGCAATCCTTGGTGACGTATCTTGGTTTTCTCAGAACCTTTGCGGTGAAGTTTCCAATGTGGCCTTTCACTTCAGCTACTTCGCTGTTCGCCAGCAGCTCAATGTTTGGATGATGTCCTACGTCGGACATTTTCGGTGCAAGGATACAGATGGAGCAGTCCATGGTTGGGAATGTCTTGTCTATCCGCGCCATCATTCCGCCTATGCTTGGTTCTTTCTCAACCAAGTACACCTTGTAGCCTGTGTCAGCAAGATCCAGAGCTGCCTGAATCCCTGCGACTCCTCCTCCGATAACAAGGGTTTTGCGGTTTATGGGAACCTCAATCTCTTCAGCCGGCTCAAGTAGAGCAGCTTTAGCTACAGCCATTTTCACGAGGTCTTTGGCTTTCTCTGTGCCAGAGGCGCGATCATACAAGTGAACCCAGCTACAGTGTTCACGAATGTTAGCCATCTCGAAAAGGTACTTGTTCAAACCCGCATCTTCACACGCTTTCCTGAACGTGGGTTCATGAAGACGCGGCGAACACGAAGCGACCACAACTCGGTTGAGCTTACGCTCTTTGATATCTTTTTTTATGCCTTCCTGTCCTTGATCAGAGCAGGTATAGCGATTGTCTTGTGCCAGCACAACATGTGGAAGAGTTGCGGCAAACTTGGCCACGGCTTCACAGTCCACGGAGCCAGCGATATTCAAGCCGCAATGGCAAACATAGACGCCGATGCGAGGTTCCTCTTCGACGCTGCTAGCTTCAAGTTCTTTCTTCTCTGTCATAGCATCATCTCCTCAAAGACTTCAAATATTTATCAATAGATTCTGCAGCTCGTTTTCCACCGCAGATCGCCTCAATAACCGTAGCAGGTCCAGTAACAATGTCGCCACCTGCAAAAACACCCCGCAACGTGGTTTCCATGGTCACTGGGTCAACCCAAATCGTGTCATCATCGTTGAGCAAGATTTCTTTGGGCAGAAACTCGACATCAGGGGATTCTCCTACTGCAAGGATCACCATATCTGTCTCTCGCTTGAACTCTGAACCAGCGATTGGAATGGCTCTTCGTCTTCCACTCTCGTCTGGTTCACCTAGTTCCATGCGAACACACTCAACAGCTGAAACTCTTCCACCTTCTCCAAGAATCTTCTTAGGCGAAACGAGAAATTCGATCTTCACACTCTCATGTTCTGCTTCTTCAACTTCCCACGGAATAGCAGGCATCTCTTCCCTTGACCTACGGTAAAGAATGGCGACTGCTTTTGCTCCTTTTTTCAAGGCTTCGCGAGCAGCATCAACGGCAACGTTTCCACCGCCTATAACAACGACGTTCGCACCAATTTTTACATCTTCACCCGAATTGATCTGCCATAAAAAGTCGAGAGCGTGAACAACGCCTTTCAATTCGACGCCATCAATTTTGAGGTTTTGAGTTTTGTGAGCGCCCATGCCAACAAAAACAGCTTTGAATCCTTCCCTCCACAAGCCATTAAGATTCAGCTCATGACCAATTACGTTACCGGTTTGGATGTCAACACCTAAGTCTTTTATGGCCTTAATTTCCATGTCTAGAAAATTTCGCGGTAAACGGAAGCATGGCAAGCACTTCCTCAACATTCCGCCGGCTTCAGATAGCGCTTCAAAAACCGTAACACCATAGCCTCTTCGGCTCAATTCATATGCGACCGTGAGCCCGGCGGGTCCAGAACCTATTACGGCAATTCTCTCTTCAGACACTGTTTGCGCCCGTTTGATCTTTTCGCGCTTCAAGTAATCCTCATGCATCTGTGCAATCTTGGCCAGAGTCTCTTCCCGGTTGAGCCCCGCTCGTTCAGGATGGAAGCATGCGAGCGTAGTTATAAGAGGAAGAGGAACATTCTCAGCGATTTTCTGAAAGGCTCTCTCTACGGAAGCAGTGTACCCTTTCTCCACAGCAAGCTTCCGTATTAAAAGAAATATTTCAGGTAACTTGAGAGCTTGATTACAACGTTTGTGACAGCGGTAGCACCAAGCACAAAGCCACAGTGCATCTGATGCAAGAAGCCCTTCGGGGTCTGACAGAATTTTGCCAACTATGCTTCTTGGGTTGTAGTCTTTTCCCATTAGGTCGGCCATTGGGCAACTGCCTGTGCAGATGCCGCATTCATTGCAGTATTTGAGTTTTTCAGTGTCCAATAGCTTTTCAAGGAAATCCTTGGAGACTATGGTTCCTGCGGTTGCCAAGATGTGAGCCTCTCTAGTATTGGGAGTTACTCCAGATATAAAAGTTTACAAATGTAAAGGTTTGAGGACAGCGCATCCTTTTTTAGCAGAATCAGACAGAGATACAAGTCGCAATATAGGGGAAAATCAAAGTGAAGAAGATCAAAATCGTCTTGTATGGTATAGGCGCTGTCGGCAGCATGATCGCGAAGTTTCTGTTGCAGAAAGAAGGAGTCGAAATTGTAGGCGCTGTTGACATAGCAAAAGACAAGATCAACAAAGATTTGGGTGAAGCGCTTGGAACAGGCACAAGCCTTGGCGTGAAAGTCGCAAACAGCGCAGACTCACTACTCAGAAAAACTGAAGCAGATGTGGCAATTCACGCGACCTCCTCCTATCTCAAAGACACTTACCCGCAGATAGCCTCAATAGTGAAGCATGGCGTGAACGTTGTTTCCACATGTGAAGAACTATCGTATCCCTATTCCACCGAACCGAAGCTTGCTGCAGATCTCGACAGACTCGCAAAGAAAAATGACGTTACCGTGTTGGGAACAGGCATAAACCCAGGTTTTCTTATGGATACGCTTGTGATAGCACTCACTGCACCTTGTCAAAAAATACAGAAAATTGAAGCAGCCAGAGTGATGAACGCGGCTACAAGACGGCTACCTTTTCAGAAAAAGATAGGCGCAGGTTTGACAGTTGAAGAGTTCAAAGAGAAAATCGCAGAAAAACAGATCACCGGGCATGTTGGACTTGAACAGTCAATTGCGATGATCGCAGCCGCTCTAGCTTGGAAACTCGACAGGATTTCTGTGGAGAACGTTGAGCCAGTAATCGCCAAAAAGACTGTTGAAAGCAAGGATATAAAAGTCAAAGCGGGAAATGCTGCAGGACTTAGGCAGAAAGCTAAAGGCATCATGAAAGGAAAAGAAGCGATTATTCTTGATTTTCAAGCATACATAGGCGCTGAAGAAGAATACGATTCCATAACTATTACAGGCGCTCCAACCATCAAACAAAAGATTCAGCCATGCGTTCACGGCGATGTAGGCACAGTAGCAATGGTTGTGAACGCTATCCCAAGAGTACTTGAAGCGCCGGCGGGCTTGCTTACAATGAAGGATTTGCCGATGCCATCAGCCGCAATTGAAGACATGAGAAAGTACATTTCAATACAGACTGACAGTAAGTGTTGAGGAGATGAATTTGAAGTTCAGAGCGGATCTAAACTGCGATCTAGGCGAAAGCTTCGGAAATTTCAAGATTGGGGATGATGAAAAGATGATGCCCCACATAACTTCTGCAAACATCGCATGTGGATTTCACGCAGGCGATCCTGTGACAATGGATAAAACGGTCAGGCTGGCAAAAAGATTCAAAGTGGCTATCGGCGCACACCCAGGACTCCCTGATCTGAGGGGGTTTGGGAGAAGAGAAATGCAGTTGACACAGGAGGAGTTGAAAACAGCTATCGTTTACCAGGTTGGTGCACTTCAAGGATTCGCCAAGGCATCGGATGTGAAGCTTCAGCATGTGAAACCCCATGGAGCCCTATATAATATGGCAACAGAAGACGAAGATATTTCCTCAACGATTGCGGAAGCGGTCAAAGCTTTGGATAGTAGGTTGATAGTTTTTGCGATGCCGAAATCACAGCTGGCTAAAGCCTGCTTAAAAGCGGGCATTAAAGTGGCGCACGAGTTCTTTGCAGACAGGGCATACAATTCAGATGGAAGTTTGGTTTCAAGAAAACAAGCAGGGTCGATTATCCAAGATGCGCGGATTGTTGTCGAAAGAGCTGTCAAAGCTGTGAAGTCAAGGAAAGTCAAGACAATCGGCGGTAAAGACTTGAGTCTAGATGAAGTGCAGACGATTTGTGTGCACGGTGATACACCTGCAGCCGTGAAACTTGCAGCAGCATTGAAAAGAGGGCTCGCTGAAGCAGAAGTCAAAGTTGAGTCTGTAGGCAACTTCATTTGAGTATAAAAGGTAATCTCATGATCAGTGATGCGCGAGTTTTTCCACGCTACTTACCGTTTGGAGATGCCGCTCTCGTTATCGAATTTGGCGACACAATAGACTCAAAAATTAATCAAAGAGTATTTGCGCTGCAAAACGCCATTACTGAGGCCAAGATTCACGGTGTTGACGAGCTAGTACCAACTTATCGATCATTGTTGATCCGTTACAATTCGCTAAAGAAAAATTATGACCAAATGATTTCAGAGGTTAAAAATCTCGCAAATAGAAGTACAGAGCCGAATGCGAAAACTGCAAGAAAAATCATAATTCCAGTTGTTTATGGCGGAGAACATGGGCCGGATCTCAGCAGTGTCGCTGACTGGCACGGGTTAACTGAGAAGCAGGTTGTGAAGATGCATTCGGAGAAGGAATATCGTGTCTACATGATAGGTTTTGTAGCAGGTTTTCCATATTTAGGCGAGGTTGCTAACGAGATTGCGACGCCACGTCTTGAAACACCAAGGTTGAAGGTGCCAGCAGGGTCAGTCGGAATCGCGGAGAAGCAGGCAGGTATCTATCCCTGTGAAGCCCCGGGTGGATGGCGGATAATTGGCAGAACGCCGCTCAAGCTGTTTGATCTGAAACAAGAACCGCCAGCTCTTCTTAATCCTGGAGACTCTGTGAGATTCAAACCGATCACGGAAACAGAATACAAAGCCTCCTCTGAGGAGCAAGCGTAGATGAAAGTATTTCAAGTAATCAAGCCGGGCATGTTCACAACAATTCAAGATAGGGGAAGATATGGCTATCTCCGATATGGTGTACCAGTTTCCGGAGCCATGGATCAGTTTTCACTTACGGCAGCAAATTGTCTAGTTTCAAACGACTCAAACAGCGCTTGCATAGAAACTACACTCATCGGACCAGAACTTCAAGTGTTAGCAAGAACACAGATAGCCGTTGCCGGCGGGCAATGCTCTCCAATGATTAATGGCTACGATGCTCCCATGTGGCAGACAATAGAAGTAGAAGAAGGCGACATCATATCGTTTGGAAGAATGGAAAGTGGATGCAGAGCGTATCTGGCTGTAAGAGGCGGAATAGAAGTTCCCATGATTTTAGGCAGCAGATCAACTTATGTACGTGGCAAATTTGGCGGATTAGAAGGCAGACCGCTCAAAATAGGAGACGTAATTGAGACGACTGACGCATCCTTTGTGAAAGCTGAGTACTTGTTGCCAGAAGAGCTTGTGCCCCAATTTGAACATAACATATGCGTACATGTGATTCTGGGTCCACAAGCAGAGATGTTCACAGAGAAAGGTTTAAAGACATTCTTGTCTGAGCCCTATAAAGTCACGCCAGAATCAGACCGCATGGGATACCGCCTTGAAGGCCCACCAATAGAGCACAAAGCTAAAGCGGACATCGTTTCAGACGCACTCCTATGTGGAGCAATTCAGATACCCAAAAACGGGAAACCGATCCTAATAATGAAGGATGCGCAGACGACTGGCGGATACCCAAAAATCGCGGTAGCCATAACCTCTGATCTTTGCACGCTTGGACAAGCTAGACCGAATAATGAGGCCAAATTTGTGCAGATAACATTAAGGGAAGCGCATCAAAAATTAGCAGAATACAATAGAACCCTCGAGAACCTTGGCAACATGCTAATTAGAAACCGTTAACAAAACGATAGTTGAGGCATTTCTCAAGATTGGTGGTTTTGATGCCTATCAAATCAGGAGTTCATGAAAAGGGAGCGCTTTCTCTTCAAGATACAATTGATGCAATGAAGAAGAAGACCGGTTTCCGTAAGGCAGGTGCTATCGCCACTTTTGTCGGCGTTGTGCGTGGAAACACTGAAAAAGGTGAAAAAGTCCAACGACTGATGCTGGAAGCATATGAAGATAAGACAAACGAGGTCTTGGCCAACATATGCAGTGACTTGCGGAAAAGACCAGGCATAGTTGATGTCCAAATTCACCATTTGCTCGGAGAATTTGACGTAGGTGAAGACCTCGTATACGTTTTAGTTGCAGGCTCACATCGCAGAGATGTTTTTCCAGTTTTGGAGGAAGCCGTGGAAAGATACAAGAAAGAAGCTCTGATTTTCAAAAAAGAACAGATCATTACAGAAAAAGGCGAACAGAAAGCCCACTGGATAAGCGAAAAGGAAGACGAGTGACGAGAACTATATAGAAACAATATTCTTCAGCTGTATCGAAAACAAAAGAGTCTTAATATTTATATATTATAAATGAATTGAAAAGAATAATATGAACAGGAGACAAGTGGTTTGGAGAAAAAAAGTTTTTCATGGTTCGAAAAAAGACGCAGAACAAAAGCTCTTGACATAGCGCAAGAACAGATAACAAAAGCTCTTGACACTGTAACCCTTCTCAACCAAGCAATCCGAAGCACTTCAGAAGGACGGAGAAAAGAAGCTGCACAGCATATCCAAAACCTGTTCAAGGCAGAGGAAGAAGTGGACAGACTTCGAATGGAAGTCTTCAAAGAAATGTCAAAAGGAACCGCGTTGGTCGCAGATTACCGTGAAGACATACTTCACCTCGTCAAAAGATTAGACACACTTGCGGATCACGTTAAAGATGCTGCCAGATGCATTGAAATGCTGGCGGATGCCAAACTTCCGAAAGAATTCTTTGAGAACACCGTGCGCATGACAACACTGCTCGTAGGTTGCGCCTCAGCTCTTCGAGGAAGCATCGAGAAAATAACAGTAAACCCGCAAGAAGCCATTGCAGGCGCTGAGAAAGTCAACGAAATTGAACATGAGCTCGACGGCTACTATTTCAAAACTAAGGGTTTATTCGTGAAGTATGGAGAAGAGATGAACTGCGGTGCCATGGTCATATTCGACGATTTAGTCGAGTTCATTGAGCAGGCTGCGGACATGTGTGCTGACACGGCAGACTATATCGTGATACTCTCCAGCAGAGAATAACAGCAATGCTAATTGCCCAAATTTCAGACATTCATTTCGGCCCGATGCTAAACAGGGAAAGCTTCAGAATCGCAGTTAAAGAAATCAACGAAATGAACCCTGATGCAGTGCTAGTAACAGGCGACTTGGCTGAGAACGGAAACATTTCAGAGTTCAGGGCAGCCTCAAATGCTCTAAAGAAGCTGAAAACACGGAAGATTGTATATGTGAGCAGAAACCATGATTACCGCTCCACGGGTTATTTGCTTTTTAAAGATTTTTTCCGTTCTCGCAGATAACAGAAATTGGCGAGGCAGCCATAATAGTGCTCAGCTCAGCCAGACCAGATAGAGACGATGGTGAAGTGGGCAACAGGCAGAATCTATGGCTTGAACACACTCTAGAAAAATACAAGGATAGAACCAGAATAGTGGCAATACATCACCACATCATACCAGTTCCAGATACTGGTGCAGATCAAATAACGATAGTGGATGCAGGCGACGTGCTGAGAAGCTTGGTGAAGTCAGAAGCAAATCTGGTGCTTTGTGGGCACCGTCACAGACCTTGGAGATGGAAAATGGAGAACATGCTTGTGGTACATGCAGGTAGCGTGTCATGTGAGAAGCTCAGAGGGTTCTTCTGCAACTCCTACAATGTTATAGATGTGCAGAAAAATCGCGTTGAGGCTAGACTCAAAATAGTGAATGGCGATTTTGTGGATTTTGATGAAATTGTGAAGAGAAGAGAGATTCTTCAGGAATCTAACATTTCACAATTTGGTGATTCACTGGCACGCTAAAACGTCTTGTGCTCATTTGGTTTTCCGTGGGAAACGTTTGTTTGCTGACTCGTTCCAGAGGTTTTCGAAAGACATTTTGAGTATTGCGATTTGCATTGGATCATTTGCCCAAAAAACAGGAAAGTCTTCAGTCGTCGGTTGCCCCTCGCCCCACATTGCCTCAGCGTCATCCGCTATTATGAGACTGAAAGGTAATCGTTCCACGAATCTGAGTTCAACGGGGTTTCCGCTTGTTTTTGATGCAGTCACGAGTTCTTTTGCGAGGCCTTCATAGCCATGGCTTTCAGTTATTATGCGTATCTTCACTTTCCTGAGAATGCGATCTGTAAGGTTTCTGGAACGATTGGAGTAAACGAGAATCAAGTTTTCAAGTTTTGCAGCTATGTCCAGATATTTCTTGGCATTTTGTGCTATTTCAGTGAGTCTTGCATAAACTTGGTTTCTTTGGGAGATCACTTCAATCGAGGCTACACTCTTTTTGACAGGCAATTCTATTGTTCTGAGCCTTGACACTATTTCAGCTCGTTTTCTCTCAACTTTGTTGATTTCTTCTTTCATAGCGTCAAACTTTGTTTTGGTTAGGATTTCTATGGCAGTTTCAGGATTAGTTACAGCGAACTTTCTTGGTGTCTGTATTTTTCGCGTTACTATTCCTCGCTTCTCGAGCTCGGGAATTATTCTGTAGACTTCTTCTCTTCGGATCTTTGAGAGCGCAGCTATTTCTGAAGCGGAGGCAACACCCAGAGAGATCAGTGTAATGAATATTTTCGCTTGCGTTTTTGTCAATCCGAAGTCTGTGAGCTCACGCGCTGTTTGCTCCAGAAAAGCTGGAAAATTTGATCCACTTTTTAGGCTTTGCATTTGAACCCACTCATTCAGTTTTCTTCTTATGATCTTCTCGTCAGTCTGTTGTACAGCGAGCTTGGCTTTGATTGATTTCAATAATTCTGAAGGATCTATCGGTTTCATTAAGTACGAATCGGCACCAAAATTGAGCGCTTCAACCGCGTTCTTTAACGAGGGGTATCCTGTCACAATGATTTTTTTGGTCTGAGGGGACACCTCTTGCAGCTTGGCAAGCAACTGAATGCCGTCTATATCAGGCAGTTTTATGTCAAGCAAGACAATGTTGAAAAACTGATTTGCCGTTTTTTCTATGGCCTCTTTTGCTGTGTTTGCAGTTGTTGTCTGATAGCCTTCAGCATTGAGTATTGCTGAAAGGGTTTTGCAGATGGATTCATCATCATCAACTATCAACACGTGTGGTTTGGTTTGATCGATCATTTGCTTGCAGCCTCCGATGCGATAGGCAGCTTCAAAGTAAATGTGGTGCCTTTACCAACTTCACTTGCAACGTCGATTGTTCCTGCATGTTGGGTTGCGATCCTTTTGCTGATGACGAGTCCTAATCCTATGCCTTTTGATTTTGTGGTGAATAATGGTTGAAATAGCTTGCTCATGTTCTCCTTAGGTACGCCCACACCAGTATCTGCTATCGCCACTGTCAGGTGATCTTCTTCTTTTTTCGTAGTAATGGTCAATCTTCCGCCTTCGGACATGGCTTGCACAGCATTTCTTAGCAGATTTACAAATAATCTTTCAATCTGTTTGCTGTCAACAGTTACACTCGCATCCTCTGAGAAGTTTTTCTCGATTTCTATATCATCAGGTATGTTGAATCTTTTCAGGGAAGATTCCAGTAACTTGTTTATGTCTTGCTTTTGTTTCTGCGTCAATTCTTTTGCAGTGAAGCCGAGAAGATCGTTGACTATGTTGTCAGCGAAAATGGTTTCCTGCTCAATTATGTTCAACATCTCCAAAACGTCTACACACCCGGCATCAGTTTGATGCGGACAGTTTTTTCTTATGTAGAAACTGGCGTTTCTTATTGCTGTCAAAGGATTTCTCAGATCATGGGCCACCAAGGTTGCCACTTCGCCGAGTGTGGCCATTTTTTCTAGTCTAAGACGCTGCTCTTCAGCCTGTTTTCTTTCGCGCATGTCTCTAAACACGCAGAGAACCGCAGGTCGACCTTTATAACGGATGGTTTTTGCACAGATTTCTGTGACAAGTTCTTCGCCGTTCTTTGTCACTAAATTGGCTTCATAAGTTGGCGAAACATTTCCCTGTTTTATCCGAGGCTTGCATCTCTCTTTCACAAGTCTGCGATATGTTTCATTCGCGAATTTTTCAAAAGGAGTCCCAATAACTTCATCTTTTGAATATTGTAACAGATCCAGACCTCTTTTGTTGATAAAAATGATGTCTTCATCCTGGATTATCGCGACACCATCACTCAATTCTTCGACCAGAGTGGAGTATTTCCTCTCAGACTCTAGGAATTCTTCAGTCCTTTTCCTAACGATTTCCTCAAGGTTGGTAGAGTACTGCTTCAACTTTTCCTCCATTTGCTTCCTCTGAGTCACATCTCTCACAATCACTTGAAAACCAACAACCTCGCTATTTTGGGTAATTGTATTCCCATTGTATTCAACGATTGCTTCGGTTCCTATTTTGCTCTTAATTCGAAGCTCACCTTTTGCAGATTTTCTATCAAAAAGTCTCTGGAAACTATCGCGCAAATCTTGAACGCTTTTTTCTGAGACAAAGTTGAAAACACTTTGACCGATTACTTCGCTTCTGTCGTAGCCTGTTTCCGAAAGAACCCTATTGGCTGACGTGACGTTTCCGTTGATGTCTGTAGTTAGAATTAGGTCTCGAGCGTTCTCAAAAATGTCTCGGTATTTTTGCTCTGATTCTCTAGCATGTCTCAAAGCTTCTTTTATCTCTTCTCTTCTTCGTAGATTACTGAGAGCAGTCGCAACATGAGAAGCCAATATTTCGAGCAAAGCAATGTCGTTTTCGCCGAACGCGTTTAGCTCCGTGCTTTCTACGTTCAAAACTCCTAGAACTTCACTCTCACTTACTATCGGAACCGCAAGTTCAGACAAGGCGCCAGGATAACCCGCAAGATAATCTTTATCAACTCTCACATCAGGAACCAATATAGGCTTACGCAACTTTGCTGCTTTCCCTACGATTCCGATTGTTTCTGAACCCAAGCGCAAGGCGCATATTGATCCTTTGTATCCACGTTGACTCATAACGCGGAGTGTACCTTCATCTTTGAGGTCTATTTCAGCGTATCCAAAACCTAGTATTCTATCTATTGCGTCAAGAACCAGTGTGAAGATTTCTTCAAAACTGTTGGCTGTGTTCAGTTTTCCGCCGTAAAGGTTTAGAGTGGACAGTTTTTCTTCCAACTTTCTTCTCTCAGTAATGTCCACTAGAATCGCGCTAAACCCAACTATTTTTCCGTTAATCCTGTAAAGAGTCGGCGTTGAATACATGTGCACAACGTGACCTTTCTTGTGAATAGCCCTGAACTCGAGACGTGGTTTTCCGTCAGGATGTGCCCAAGCGTTGAGAAAAATAGACGCCATCTTTGGCGCATCTTCTTTGTGTAAAAAGTCTGAAAAGTTTTTCCCAATAATTTCTTTTTGCGAATAACCAACCACTCTGCAAAGGGCTTTATTGACAAATGTGAATCTGCCGTCAAAGTCAACGATTGCAACGCCAAATCCTGAGCTTTCAACTAAACTCTTGAATCTTTCCTCTGAACGTTTCATTGCGTCTTCCATTTCTGTGCATTTAGATACATTTTTTATTGAGACAAAAATCCTCGAGTATGTCTTTTCACATCCGGGAGCCGTAGTCCACGTTATCACTATACGATTCTTTTCTTCCTTCAGAGTTTGCGTAATAGCTTCGCTTTCAAACTTTGTTTTTCCTTCAGCAATGGCGATAAGCTCCTGTTTGAATGTCGCGTATGATTCGTCTGATAGAATCTGTAGCAGGTTTTTTTGTAACTCCTCTTTGTTACGAGCAGCATACATCCTAAGAGCGGCTCTATTCACGTCTATTATTTTGATCATACGCGCACAATTAGAAACTGCGTTAGGATATTTCTCAAAATACGAGGAAAAATCGTGAATGCCAGAGTCTCGCAGATCATCAAGATGGCTTTTGATTTGAGAAAAATCCAGTTCCAAAAGCGAATTTGGAGAGCTCTCAAATAGGTTTCGATAACGTTCTACATTCTCCCTAAGTGATGATTCAGCTTTCTTTGTTCTGGAAATGTCTCTTGTTATAATGAGTATCCCTACGATACTTCCATTCTTGCTTCTGACGAGCTGTCCACCAGTTTCAACATCAATAATTTGCCCGTTCTTTCTTTGCATTGCCATTTCACAGTAAGGAACAGATCTTTCACCGAGAGCTAGTTGTGTGAGTCGGTCACAAAGTTGCCAGTATTGCGGAAGAATTAGTTCTCTGACACTATTGCCATACATTTCCTTTCGGGTATAACCCGACAACTTTTCGGCTGCTTTGTTGGCAAACAATCCTCTTCCTTTCAGGTCAACGATCACTACAGCGTCTTTCAAGTTTTCCATGAGAATTCTGGAAATTCGACCGGTATCAAGATCTGCAACGGTGCCGGAATTGCGACTTTCTGATCTCTGTGCTGATCGATCGAAGAACAATCTGCTTTTATGTATCTTGGTTTGGTTCATATTGCTCACCAGCGATATACAAGCATGTTATGTGTGACTGTAACGTCACAACCACATAGAGTTATATTCTAGAAGATATATAGATTTCGAATAGGTGTCGGCTTTGGAATCAAAAACAGCATACATGTTCAACCGCAGAGTTGTACAGAACTTCCTCGACATCATCATTCTCAAGCACTTGAAAAACAACAGTCCGATCAGCGGATACGACGTCATAAAATTCCTCCATAAGAGATTCCACATGCTGCCTAGCCCTGGAACAGTTTACTCGCTACTGTATTCCTTGGAACGGCAAAACCTCATAGAGGGAACGGACAACAGGGGGAAAAGGCTTTACACGCTCACATGTGATGGGGAAAGACTCTTGAACCAAATTTGCGGCACAAAAAACCACATACAAGCGATAATCACATCAATCTTCTCAGAAGCTCAGAAACAAGCGCTTTAAACATTCAGGTTCAAGAGGAAAAACGCGTCCTTTTCCGCCATTTTTGAAGCTCAACTTGCTTCACACGCGTCTCAATGTAGTCTGTGACCTTCCGTTCGCATAGCTTCAATGATTCCCTTTGCTTCTTCAACTGTTTATCGATCATAGCTAGCAATTTGCTGACGTCAAATGGCTTCAGCACATACCCGTCGGCGCCTCTGTTTACTGCTTCAATAGCGCTCTTCAGAGACGGATATCCTGTTATTATGATCTTGGCCATTTTTGGTTCAGCGTCTTTCAGTTTTTCCAGAAGCTTGATTCCTTCCATATCTGGCAGTTTAATGTCAATCAATGCGATGTTGAAAGACCATTTCTTCGAGGCTTCGATAGCTTGTTTGCCATTGTCAACAGATTCCACTGCGTAGCCTTCTTTCTCCAAGATTCTCAAAAGTGTTTTTCTTATGCCTTCGTCGTCGTCAACGACCAAGACGTTTGCTTTGTAGCTCAGGTACGTTCACCTCCTTTTGCGGTTTCTGTGACTGCGATCTCACTGAAGTTTGTGGTTATTAGTAGAGATTCTTTCTCATTGAACATCTTTCTTATCTCCGAAATAGAATCAACAAAGTTGGAAGCGTACTCATCTCTGAATTTTATGTTCAAATTGTCGCAAAGTTTTTCCAATATCAATCGGTTGAGGAAAAGCGCGCCGTCTTTGAATATGAATTTGAGGGCTTTGGCGAATTTCTCTATTTGCTTCGGAATTTGGTTTTTTCTTATGTAGAAAGTAGTTCTTAGATGGAAGTACAGGGCTTGCCGGCACGACTTCCCAAGAGAAAGAAATGTGAAATCGACTGCCTCTGAGAGTGCTCTGTTGAATTTGCGGCAAGCCATAGTATCAACCACCTAGGGACGCTGTTCAGAAGAACGTTGGGAAAAGATAAATCTCTTATGAACTAAGAAGTTGAATCTTTCATATCACTAAGACGGATTCCAAATCAGAATAAAAAAAAAAACAAACGAAACGAATCAAACATAGATCCATCCTAGCCTTTGCAACTCTTTCCCAAGGCCCAACTATACTTGTTCCTCAAAGTCTTTGGATACAGTTTGTCTAAACTGAAATCTACCTGATTAGCCCACTTCACATACACCCTCGGATCAACATAGGACTTGAGAGATGTCCCCAAATTGTACTCCTTCGCCGCCATCGTAAGCTTCACATCAACCTTCGTTTTCTCAAGTCGATTGAATAACGACTCAGTCTTCTTGCCTTGCGCCATCTTCTCTTTCAGCTGAGCTTCGAGAATCTTCAGTTTTTCTTCCTTCTTTGCCAAACGTTCATCAAAGTTCGGCGGAATCTTTCTCTTGTGATTCGCGATAATAGCTGCTTCGAGGTTAGCCATCTTTGCATGAAAGAGCTTCATGTGCTCAGGATCTTCTTTCTTGGATTCACTCTTCTCCAAACTTTCTCTCACGGTTCTGCTCACTTTCCAAGTCCTGAAAACCTTGGCCGTCAGACCTTCCATTTTCTCGTTCAGAAACCGTGTGACTTTCTTTGAGTCAATCCCTTCAAAGAGGTATTCCTTGCACGTTTGCGAGAAATGTTTGATGTTCGTTATTACTGCTTGCGGCGCTTTAACCTGTTTAACCCATCTGACCGCGTCTTTGCCCAGAAAGTCAAAGTGCAATTCGTCACTTTCCACTTTCACGTGTTCAGGTCGCAAGGTTATTGCTCCAACAGTGTCAGCTTCATCCGGGTCTTTCTCGTCTCCAACCCTCATGTTGACTTCAAGAATTAGCCAACAAACCGTGGCAACTTTTCTTCTTTCCTCATCTTTGACATTCAGGTTTTTCAGGATGTGACCAGCGATCTTTGGGACCTTGTCGTCAAGCTTTGCGGCTTTGTCAAATTTTTCTTTCTCTCTGTTCTGTTTCAGAAAAGCCGAGTCGGAGAACCAAACATATTTCATCTTTCCAGCAAGCTTGTCTCTCCAGCTGGCAATATACATACGACTAGGTTCCCAGACAATGTCTTTCCATTTGCCAGCAGGCCGTGGACAGTCAGGTGAAAGGTTGAGAATTATGTCTTCCTCTGTCGGACCTTCTTTCCATTTTCCACGTTTGGGGTGATCGCCTCTGCCAGCGAAAATACATGATGGTTCAGCAGTCCAGTTTGCGATGTCAATTTGTTTTCCATCAACGATGGCTTTGGCGAAATGCTCTTTCAGTGCTTCTCTTTTGACTTTACGTTCTTGTGTGAGCTTCTTCTTCTCTTCTTTTGACACGCGCTCTTTTTTCTGCTGTTCCTGCAACACGTACTGTCTGATTTCCGAAAAGTCAATCTCCATGTCTGGCCGCGGTTTTCCATCGTTCAGGGGTTCAACATCTGATCGAATCTTTGTATCTGCAAGAATCTTCAAAGAAGGGTTTTCTGCTTTTAATGCTTCGAGAAAGTCTTCCATGAGGTTCTTGTAGAACAGCTTGTCAGGAGGAGACAGCTTCGACTGTTCCTTCCTGACCCAAGCAATAGCCATCTGCTCAGTCTTCAGACTCAGCTTTATCAAGGTTCCCTGAATTTTCACGGAGAAGCCTTTGTAATCATATGGCGGAACATAGATGCCATTGTGACAAAGGCTTCGCATGTAATACTTCATTGAGATTTGATCACTCGTGTGATGTCTTTCTTGCCGTTCTCTGTTTTTGCAGTCTCATATATAATTCTTCCACAGTTGCGCGGTCAATATAGCCTTTGTGCGGACGAAAACCACCCGCAAAACCATGCGGCACGTGCAGTAGTTCATGTATGATTGTCTTCTCCTTTTCGGTTTGGCTCAGCCGATCGTATCGCTCAGATATAACTTCAATCACGTATGAGGGGGGAAGATTCAGGGCTTCCTGCCATATCTTGCCCAAACCGTGAATACGTGCAATGGTGCGACCTGCCTTGGAGCCTGTACTTCTAAAGCAATGGATGAACTGGGGAACTACATGGAAAAAATCCAGTTGGCTCGCGATCTCGTCTGCAAGTTCCTTTACGTCTGGGGCTTCAACATACTTGATAGGCATATTTCATACATGCTCCTGACTAGCGTAGAAGCAAAATTGACAGTTCTAAGTATTTGACAGTTTTCAAAATAATGTGTGACTATTTCTGCCTCTTCTTAGGCTCTGAACTAAATTCTGGTTCGCCAGTACCGAGAAGAAGCCTCAGTGATTTGACTTCTTCTCTGAGCATGCTTACCTCGTTCTCCAAGGCGTTAGCTTTTGAATCAGCCATTTTCTTGAGCTCCTCAATTTCTAGGAGTAAGCTTCCGCGTTCGGTTTCCAAAGATTTGATTTTTTCTATTACATTTTTGAAAGTCGTCATGGAGAGCGGTGCACCTGCAATTAACGTGTTCCAATTGCATATTCAAGGCATTTAAGACTTCTGTAATCATCTTCTATAGCAGGCTCTAATCAAAAAGTAGGTAATTGTTTTGTTCAGAATCCGACAGATGTGAATCAACAATACATAAACCTTTTCTATGGATGCCACCCAAAGAGCGGAGCGCGGGTGAAAGTCGGATCATTCTAATGTTCCTATCTCCTTTCTCCTTTCTCCCCTCTGAAGGTGATACAAAGACTTACACCCGCCACACAAACCCAACGCGCGATTTGTGATCACAGCAACCAGTACAGATACCGGTCTTTTCTCCAGAAGCATATTGAAAGAAGAAGCGACACCTCTGTGGAGCTCTTTCTTCTCCTTTTAGTTTGAAAGTAAAGCTTTGATCTAGCATGACTAATCATAGGCACTCTAGATCACCTTCAACGATTGTACAGCCTACAAGCTAAAAGAAAGACGAGACCCAGTCAATTTACGTGTCAAGAGAGATGTTCGACTTCAGTTGTTTTGTTCAAGCATTATCTGATGCCATTGTAATTTGACAGACAAACGGACAGCATCAATTCAAAACAGTCCTCAAAAATCTTGTTTTATAAAAAAGAAAAAGGCGGTTGTTCGCCATTGGTATTTTGTTCGCCAATGCTCTGCTTTATCTTGTCAAGGTTATCTCCATTGTGGAAACCATTCTTGACCTGTCTTCGCCTTCTCTCGGTGGGATCTCTTCTGTTCCGATGGCTATATTGCTTACCTTCAGGTCTTTCAGGAAGCGGTTGCGAGTTATCTCTGCAACGTCAACGGCTGTCGTGATCGCTTGTCCGCGTGCTTTCAAGGTTACCTCTTTGGCGTTAGAAGACGATAGGCTGGTTATGATCGCTAGAACATAGCTCATTGCTGGTTTCCTTCCAATGAAAACGACTCCCGAGTTTTCAGTCATTCCTTTTTTCACTCCTTTTCTGGTTTGTTGCTTGTGGTGTGTAACGTTGCCACGTCCGCGTTTTCTACAACGATACAACGTTACTGCCCTAATCCATGCGCACCGTTCCTAATAAATGCAATCGAAACGTACATCACTCCATGTCAAACACGCAGACTGAAACAGAGTCAGCTCCTTCCGCCAACATTCACGACTTTGACATCCAAAAGACGACATGCAGCCTCTTGGTTCCATGTTTGACGCCCAAATTACGAACATGTTTTAAATATTAGACAAACTAGATAGAGTCATACAACCCATTGGTGAAGATCATGCCCTTTTATTGCCCAAAATGTGGAAACAAAGTCGATGAAGACGCAGCCTTCTGCCCAAAATGCGGAGCAATAATCAAAATTGAACAAGCTGCAGGCGTCGGAACTCACCCTGCACGCCACAGAAACGAGAAAGATGAGAAACAAGAGAAGGACGAAAAACACGAGAAAGATGAGAAAGCGGAAAAACATGAAAAACGCGAGCACACTTTCATAGGATGGCTGATCGGCGGTTTAGCCGTCATACTGGTAGGCATAATGTATTTCGTTCAAAGATACATTGTGTACGAGGAACATAGACACATGGCCAACGCGTTCTTCCTAATCTTCATCGGCGCAATCATAATTGTTGGAGCATTTTACGGCGCAATGCTGGCTTCAAGGAGACATCCTAAACCCTAGACAAGCCTCCCGAAAAATAACCTGTACAGTCTATGCTCCAGAAGAACAGAGAACCTATCTCTACCAACTACTCTGAAATAGTTCTTTCCAGCAGCTTCTATGATGTCGCCTATCTTGTATCTTGGGAACAGGCATGACGATATGAGTAGTCTTCCCCATTCGCCTCGTTTGAGCTCATGAAGCAGCTTGATACCGTGTCCTGTTTCAACTTCAAACAAGTACGTATCATAGTTAGGCGTCACGTATGGCAGATCGTCAAGCTGCTGTGCAAAAACTCCCTCAGTAGCGCTGTACATCTCGACCACAGGCGCTTCGCCATAATATTTCCCAAGCTTCGGAGCATACCTGAAGGGTATTTTTCTGACACTCGTGCAGAGTAGCGCCTTGAACGCCCATAGGTCCTTCGGTCGCTTCCCATGTCTCTCGTTTACGTATCGCGCAAACGCAAGGATCACTGGTGTAACGCCCATCACAGCAACAACATTCTCATTGAGCCCTTTCTGATAGGCTAATTCAAATCTGTTCCGCCAATCTTCGTTAGTGATTCCTGGGCCCAAGGTGTCTACATCCTCTTGTCGGGGAACTAGGCTAATCTCGTTGAGTGCAGGATTCAGTCTTGCATACGTCCCAGAACTGTAACCGTAGCTGACTTTTCGCCCATTAACGGTTACTGTGTGGACACTAGATGGAAAGTTAAGGTTAAGGATCTTCCCGGCAAACAGATCCAGATCATTCTTTCTCAAAGCATGGTTTACTAAGGCTCTTGCGCCACATGTGAGGATTTGCTCTACGTGCGTCTGGGTTATGGGCAACACTTTTGCTGGTCCAGTTGAGCCACGCGTCATGACCCAGCACAGAAGAGGCTCAGGAAGAATCGCAGCATGATCACCAGCGCTGACTTGAGCAAAGTAGGTGCTAAGAGCTTTGTAGTCTGTCACAGGAAAATTGAATTGAAAATCTGCAATGTTTCTAACATTAGAAGCGTTATGATTTTTTCCGTATCTTGTCTTTGCGTAATCTCTGATCAGTTCTAAGAGTATCTGTTCTTGGAATTGCTGCGGATTCTCGAGCGATTTGTACCAAGGGTCTACTATAGATTGGAGCATGTCTACACTGTCTTTTTCCTATGAGGCTTTGAGAACGAAGAAAGGTCAGAAACAGTTTATTTGCATTTCTCTTTGAGATAAACTTGGCAACGGTGTCAGGCTGTATGTGAAATTCATAAATCCCTTATGGTTTGAAAGCCTTTTTGCATCTATACTAATGTTGACGAGGATAAACCGTTTGAAACTGTTACGAAGAAAAACGGTTGAGATTTCACTCTACTGCGTTGTTGTCTTGCTGATTCTGGGATCTTGTAGGCTGGCTTATGCTTCGATTGATCCGCCTGCGAGTACAGTTCGCTTGATTTTCATCCAGCATTCTTGCGGTAGCAACTGGCTCAGCGATGGTAATGGTGGTTTGGGATAGCTTTGCGAGACAACAATTACTTCGTTAGCGATACGAATTACGGCTGGGGCCCTGACAGCATCGGCAGCAGCACAGATATTGGTCATTGGTGGTCATG
>JBGPAV010000004.1:0-19449 GCA_041480925.1 Bathyarchaeia archaeon
GCGATTCCATTTAGATCTTCTACCACTTTTGGAAGTAGCGGTATGCCAATTCTTGAAAGCCGTTCTTCCTCTTCGAACTCTTTCTCCCCATGAATATAGATTCGTGAAGCCCCGCTTGCCTTCGGCGCGTTCTTCAGAATGCGTATCAAATCGTCCATATCTTTCTTGAATTCGTCCTTCGGTCTGAAGGCATCAATGCGCATGGCTCCAAAGAAATGACCTATACCAGAAGGCAGAGGTGATCCCTTCTCGTTCTTCGGATAGACCTTGTTGGCGTAAAGGGCTCCGGACAACACGGCGCTGAAGATTTCCACAGCTAAGGCCAATCCATACCCTTTGTGTCCACTTGTTTCTTCAAGCGCTCCTCCCAACGGAAGCAGACCGCCTCCACCTCGTTTCATGATGTTCTCGAGAACCCTAACCGGATTGTCAGTGGCCACACCATTTTCGTCAGTAGCCCAACTCAAAGGCATAGGCTTCTCTAAGCGCGCATAGACTTCCAGCTTCCCTCGGGTCACGGTGGCAGTAGACATGTCAAGTACGTACGGTCTCTCTTTTCCAGCAGGCACAGCAATAGCAATTGGATTGGTGCCGAGCATAGCGTTACGTGCAAACGTTGGTACAACCAACACCTCTGTGTTAGTCGTACAAATTCCGATCATGTCCTCTTCTAAAGCCATCATAGCATAATATCCAGCTATTCCGTAATGATTGCTATTTCTGACTGCGACAAATCCCAGATAGTTTTGACGTGCCTTTTCTATAGCAAGCCTCATTGCCCGATACGAAACCGGCTGCCCTAAGCCAGCATCAGCGTCAATTGTGGCTGTGCATGGCGTGTCACATATTGTCTTGGGCTTAGCTTTCGGCCGCATCATGCCTTGCTGAATCCCAGCAACGTAACGCCTCATCCTAGCCACACCATGAGAGTCGATGCCACGGAGATCCGCCTTCACAAGAACATCAGCTGTGATTCTAGCATCTTCAGTTGATACGCCTAGTCTCTCAAGTGCTTCAGCGCAAAATGAACTTAATTTTTGAGTTGAGACTCGAATTTCTTTTTCTATCATTACATATTCGCCTTACTGCAATATTTGCTCAACCTAGCAGATCTCGTTTTCGTAGATTTCGGTAACGCGTTCAGCTATGGCTGGAGCTGCTGTCAGCCCTGGTGATTCTATGCCTATCAAGTTTATCAAGTTTGGTAGGCCTTTGTCTTTCTCATGTCTTATCACGAAGTCCCTGAAACCTTCATTCGGTCCTTGGAGTTTAGGTCTGATTCCTGCTGAATCAATGGCTATTTCACGTTCTCTGATGAGTGGGAGAGATCTTGAAACGTCTTCTCGGAACTCTTGTTCGTTTGATGCTACTTCATAGTCGATTTTGTCTACGTAGTATGAGTTTGGTCCGAGTCTGATGCTTCCAGTCATGTCAGGAGTTAGGTGAATGCCCAAACCGCCGCCCTTAGGAAGCGGATACACCAGCATTTTCACAGGCGGCGGTCCTCTTAACCTAAAGTAGTCTCCTTTGCAGAGATGAAGCCGGTAGCCTGTTTTATCAACATCCAGACCAGCCATTTCAGCGACTTTGTCGGAATATAGTCCAGCGCTGTTTATCACGGTTTTTGCTTGTGCTGTGAATTTTTCGTTCACACTCGTTCCTGCCAGAATATAGCCATCCTTCATCTTATCTAGACTTGTGACTTCTGTTTTGAATGCGAAGACAACGTTATTTTTCTGGGCTTTCGCATAAAAGTAACTCATCAGCTCGTCTGGTTCAAGTATGCCCGTTGATGGCGAAAGCAGAGCCTGCTCAACATCCACATTTGGCTCCAGCTTCTTCACTTGTTCTCCGTCTAGCATCTTCAGGTCTGGGACACCGTTCTGTTGTCCTTGACGCATCAGATGCTCCAACTCTTTGATTTCTTCCTCATCAGTTGCAACGGTGAGCTTCCCCAGCTTCTTATATGGAACCCCGTTTTTCTCGCACAAGTCATAAAGCATGGGATTCGCTTTAACACACAGCTTTGCCTTGATCGAACCTGGTGGGTAATGAATGCCTGAATGAATCACACCGCTGTTGTGGCTGCTGATTTCCTGACCAAATTTCTCGTTCTTTTCAAACAGAAACACACCTTCATGTTTCTTAGCCAATTCAGCAGCCACAGCCAAGCCCACAACGCCGCCGCCTATGACGACAATGTTGATGCTCTCCATCAGATCACCAATCAATCCTTGTATTCAGCAACTAGTGAGATAATGCTTCAAATAGGTTTTTCTGAGAATCGCAGGTTGAGAATTTGCTCTAAATCAACCCTCTTGCAAGCATGCTAGGTTAGATCTCATTTTCAAATTGTGCGTGGATTCTATCCAGTTTTAGGCTGGCTCTTTTTCCAGCAACTTTCAGCAAAACATAGTGCAGTGTCTCATGCGATATTATGTTTTCAATTTCGCTTTCGTGAAGCTCACCAAAAATGTAGACGATCCCGTAACCTGTGTCGAAAACTCCTTGAATTGGAGGAAACTGGAAAACAAAGTTAAGCACTTTAGCCATAGTTGTTCCCACAGTCAATGCGTTCTTCATTCTGATGGTTCTTCTTCAGATAAGGAGCCGACTAAAGTATAAGTAGGATATTCCAATCTGCAAAATATATCACCAAGCCATCGTTCTAATTTTCACACAAGACTGCTTATCATTTTGTAAACAATGAATCAGCGTATTCTGATTGCCTCGTTTAGTCTTGTGTCCTGTTTGTACTCTGTCTTACAAGGATGTACTTCTGCTTATAGTATGCGCAGTTTCTTCAGCTTCTTCTTTTACCTTCTAAATCAAAAACTGAGAACTCGTCTTAAATCGCCAATAAATCTATTTTCGTGAGGCTTCTGGCGGGTATGATGGAATGCCCAATCTTTCTGTGATAGACGGTTCCATTTCAACTTGGATGGTAGGAGCACGAGCTGAAATTGGTCGCTTCTGGATATGTTTGTATCCACATTCGCATTCAAAACCTACTGTCTTGTTGTCATGTTTTATCTGTCGCCATTTCTTGGCGCTGCATTGGAGAGCTCGTTTGTGGATTTTCCATAGGAGTTTTGCTTCATTCGGGGATATTGGGGTTGTATGTTTTGCTGAGGTGAAATACCATGTGGCGTAGGCCACAAAGACGATCCATGCTGCGAATACTATTATTTCCAACATGCTTTCCACCATTGTATTTGTGTTGTACGTGTATAATTTATGTCACTGCTGGGACATATCAAAAGAAGAAATATTGTATATTACGATATAAGCATTATCTCAAATTCCGGAGTCAGAGCACGCGTCTAAAACTGTTGAAGCACATCCTTCTTTTCCATTATATAGCCGCAATAGTGGCACTTCAATTGCAAAGGCTCTTCACCATCAACATAAAACTTGGATCGCACAGGCTCATTGCTGTTACTTATACAAGCAGGATTGGCGCACTTCACGATGCTTTCAATGATCTCAGGCAGTTTTACCTCTTGCTTCTTCACAACCTTATAGCCACGAATAATGTTGATCGTCGCATGAGGAGCCAGCAACGCAATCTTGTGAACCTCCTGAGGCTTCAGCTCACGTCCCTCAATCTTGACAATGTCCTTGGCCTTGAAACGCTTGCTGGGAACATTCATGGCAATCGTAATCGTGCCATTCTCTCTTCCAGTTATCCCCAAGAGCCGAACAACATCTAAGGCGTGTCCGCCGGTAATGTGATCAATAACTGTTCCGTCCTTGATTTTGGAAACGTACAACTCTGTTTCACTCATACCACGGTTCTCCTCGAAAGAGGCTATATTCCACACGTAGAATAAAAGGTTTAAAACTTGCATTGTCTTGAACTGGCGCATTTGATAAAAAGTTATTTAGGACTTGCCCAGAGTTGTTGCTTTGGGTGTGAATTTGGAGTTCGAAGGCCGAGACATAATTTCAATTAAAGATTTCTCAAGAGAAGAAATCAGCTACATCTTTAAAATCGCCAAATCAATGGAGCCGCTTGCTGCAAAAGGCTCAAACATTCTTAAAGGAAAAATTCTTGCCACACTATTTTTCGAACCCAGCACACGTACACGCTTAAGCTTCGAGTCAGCCATGCATAAACTGGGCGGCTCAACAATAGGCTTCGCAGAAGCAGAAATTGCGTCAGTCAAAAAAGGCGAAAACCTGGCAGACACGATTCGAACTGTTGACAACTATGCTGACGTCATAGCTCTCAGGCATCCTCTTGAAGGCGCAGCCAGACTTGCCGCAGAATTTTCAAAAGTGCCAATCCTGAACGGAGGCAGCGGAGCAGAAGAACACCCGACACAGGCTCTGCTCGACGTTTACACTATGAATAAAGAGAAAGGCAAAATCGACGGACTGAAAATCGCCTTCGTCGGAGACCTACGCTACGGCAGAACCGTTCACTCACTGGCCTACGCACTTTCTCTTTACAACGTAGAGCTTTATCTCGTTTCACCAGAGTCTCTCAAGATGCGACGGGAAGTCCTCCAAGCCATAAAAGAACGCATACAAGTCATTGAAAGAACAAATCTTGAAAAAATAATCCCACTTGTGGATGTGCTTTACGTCACGAGAATACAAAAAGAACGTTTTCCAGACCCAGCAGAATACGCGAAAGTCAAAGGATCATTCAAGCTAGATCTACAAGCACTGACCGACGCTAAGAAGGATTTGACGATTCTGCATCCGCTTCCTAGAGTCGACGAGATAGCTCCTGAAGTAGACAACACGCCGTATGCTCGCTACTTCCAGCAGGTCCGAAACGGAATAGTGATGAGAATGGCGTTGCTGGCCCTAATATTGGGCGCAGTCAAGTAGGCTGCTGGTTCAAGCTTCTTTCACTGCAGAACGATCACAGATTCTTAATGTGCCGACTGCCCCACAAATTGGGCACTTATGCAGAACGCCAAACCAGCTTTTCTTGCACTTGGCGCAAAAAGTGAATTTGCGATCGTATGTGAAGAACTCGATTCCGCCATGCTCAAAGATTTGCTGTGACAACGAAGCTAAACTGTCTGGCGTGTGCTCATCAGATCCAAGCTCAACCGTGCAGAGGCTTCCGCCAGCACGTAATCTATCCAGTTTCTGCTCGGCTGCAAGGAGTTCCACTGGAATCTGACCATTTTTAACAAGTAGTCCGCTGACACTTGTGTAGAATGGTTTTTCTCTAGTGCCCATGTGTTTAACTTTGCCCAAGCCGAATCTGTCAATGTCAAGCTTCGCCAGTCTCTCAGGTGCCTCGCTGCTCGACAGCAGAGCAGGAAGCAGTCTTCTTCCGCGTTTCCGACCAGCTCTGTGAAGGAAGTCAAAACTGCATGCAATGATTTCATCTAGAAATTGTGAAGCCTTTTCGTCTTGGTAAGTATCTTTTCCCGAGAAAGCCTCCACTGCTTCTTTTACTCCGACTAAGCTTATCAACTTCGAAGAAGTGTCCAAACTGTAATATCGATCGCCTTCACAGCTTTGTTCAAGGAAGGGCATCAGAGCTTCATCTTTTTTCAGGGCAACATATTTGATGTCTAAAGCGCGTGTCGCTAACTCAAGTCGCTCTCTCAAGAGATCGAGAAACTTTGCTTTATCATTAGCGCATTCATATACAATTCTGGGAAGATTGACTGCAACTACACCTAGGCAGCCTGTGCGCAAGGTATCAGTTTCCCAGTCACCATTCAGGTCTGTGCCGAACCTGCATCCTGACCCCGAGTAGACTGCTTGGCTTTGGCCTTCTCGCCGCAAATAAGCAAAGTATACGAGGCCTTTCTCTGATGCCAAACGATGCGCCTTGAGGAATAACGCTTTCGCTCTTTCATCTGAAAAGATCTCTGGACGAACTGCAACTATCACCTTCGGACTGAAGAGCGGCGCAGTTGAGCTTTCTTCAGATAAAATATCCAAAATCGTTGATGCCAGCTGCTGAGTTTCTTGCTGGAAATCCTCATATTTGCCACATGACTTTCCAAATGGTCCTATCGCTGACTTGTTGTCTATGAACTTTGGAACAGTTAACTCTAGAGATATGGATGCGTTCGAAAGTTGGCCAAGGCTTAGGATGAAAGAGCGCAGAGTCTCCTTGGTTCTAGTTTGGTCTGCTTCTTTTGTGAATGGAGCGAGAAACAGGTTGAAGTATGGAAGCGTCTGTGTCCCACTAACCTCTCTGGCTGAATGTAAGATAACGTTGAGAACAGTGAACAAGGCGGATTCCATATTCTGCGGAGGCGAGTGAGATCGGAGAACGCTCAGTTTTTCAGTGCTCAGTCCGTTCTGGAAGAAGAACCTCAAGTCGTGTACTACTTCACTTGGCTTGAGAATCCATGAATCCAGCCCATCTATGTGTATTGCGCCTGAAAGGTGAGCGTCAGCTATGTCTCTTGGGAAGACATTGAGAAGCGTGTATTCATTGAGGACTGCTTCTCCTGCAGCTTCGCGAACAGAACTGGAATCTTGATGCTTGCTCTTGCTTTCTATGAGCATGGATACTTCGTACACGGGTAGACCCAAGCGTGTAAGTTTGTGACGATATTCTTCCAAGCCTTTCTCAACTAGTATCGCGTTGACCATTTCCCTGACCAATGGAGCAGTAAGATACTTCGTCTTTGATTTAAGTAGACGGCTCTCTGCTTCTTTTGACACTTTCTGCGCCAGATCTGCAGGCATCTTGGCCTCATGTATGAGTGAATTGGCGATGCGGTTGACGTCAAACTCTTCCAGTGCAAGTCGAGAAGCCCGGACAAGCATGCCTTTAGGCTTCGAAGCCCTCTTCTCAACTCTGTCGGCGACTTCAATGACCATTTTGCCCAATTCAGTCAGCAAATACTTTCTTGTCTCAACATCCGCTTCAACTAAATCCGCCTTAAGCAGAAACTTTAAATGATAAGCAAAGCGCCCCGCATCTCTGCCCGGATTCATCTTAAGCGAGCCCATTAACTCAGTGTAAGTGAGAGGTCCACGATCAAAAAGCAAATTCAGAATCTGCAACCTCAAAGGCGAAGAAACAGCCTTAAGCACTTTGACCCCGCGCAACCTTTGCGGAACAGACAAGCCTACACAAGCCTCCTCTAGCCGTTAAGAGGGTATTCAGTAATGCGCAGACGAGGGTTTAAAGGTTAAGGAAAACTTATCTTCACGACACTAGTAGTGGATAACATGCCAAAAAGGGGGGCTGTCGGCTAGCTTGGTCTAGGCTATGAGCCTCGGGCGCTCGTGACCCCGGTTCAAATCCGGGCAGCCCCACCATAGGGCTTGAACCCATTTGGGTATGGGGACGGGCAGCCCCACTCATCAACAAAAAACTCAACGCGTTGGTTTCTTGAAGAATCTCTGTGTTTTGTTGGGGGTTTTGAAGACGAATACGATTCGTTTCGCTTCAAAGGCACAAACGCAGACTTGCCGGCTTAGAACAATAGTTCGATAAAACCAACGGCTCTAAAGAGCTTTGGCGAACTGGGAAAGTTTGATGTTCAGTTTTTTGGCGCTGATAGAATCCGCGTGCTAGTCAGCCTCTTTCAGGAATATTCATAATTCTGTTTCATCTAGCGTTCTGACTCCAAAGTTGTTGGTTACATTATGTGTCGCAAAGCACTAGTTGGATACAAGCTTGGACCTTAGGTATGCGACCCAGACAAGCCTGAAACCGCTAGGCAACTGTTGATCCGCTGTCTGAGAAAGCTTGAGCCACATGCTGAAATGTTCATAGGCGTTCCCTCTGGGAACAATGCATCTGTCAGAATTCTTGAACAGATGGGCTTCACAGATTACTCTCCAGAAAACAAGCCTTCAAATTTTAAAGTAAATAATCAACTCGCTACACTCGCTACAGACCCTTCAAACGGTTCTAGTCCTCTGGAAAGAAATGTAAAGACGGTGGTTCATGCAGCGCAAGACCAAACCGCATATGTCAGTCATATCAGAACTGGGGAGCCATGCCATAACAAGTGTGGCCTAGCTTCTGAATGGCAGATTGAGCATGATCCAGATGTGAGACTGTGCTTCTGTAACGGTTGTTTCAGCAAGGCGAAGAAGGATTTTGAGTCGAGCGGCTTTAGAGTAGAGTCTAAGATGGGTATACACGCGCGCCCTGATCGGCATAACCGCATAGAAGATTGTTCTATAGATGCGCACCGCAAATCAAATAAGCATTTCGAGAAGTAATCTGCGCCAGTGAATATTATGAAGAAAATCTTGATGCTATTATTGACGATACCACTTCTATGCTTGGCATTTCAAACGAGCTTCACGTCATCAGCATTGGAGACAAATAATGCTACTGTAACGCCTTGGCCAATGTTCAGACATGATCCCCGACACACTGGTTATACCACTAGTACCTCGCCTTCAACACTGCAATCCGTGTGGAATCAGACTACTAATGGGCCTGGAGCTGTCACGTCGTCTCCTGCAGTCGCAGCAGACATGGTATTCGTTGGAGGAGAAGACAGCAATGTCTACGCCTTCGATCAAAACACAGGGACTCTCAAATGGGTTCGATATGTCGCAAAAGTACATTCGTCCCCAGCATATTCCAATGGAATGGTCTTTGTTGGCTCTTATGACGGCAAAATCTATGCGTTAAACGCGAGCACCGGACTCACGATCTGGAGCAAACAACTGGCACACGAAATATACGCTTCGCCGGCAGTAGTTGATGGCAGGGTGTTTATCACAGCCTATGACATCGACTACTGGCACTACGCTTGGATCTATGCACTGAACGAAACCAGTGGAGCAACAATATGGAGCTGGGCGATATATGGCGACTGGTTCGTCAATGCGTTTTCATCCCCGGCCGTGTCAGGTGGAAGAGTATTCTTCGGTGCACACTATTACGGCGGCGGCCCCGGGCGATCTTTCGTCGCTAGCAATGCAACCACAGGCAGTTTGATTTGGGAAAAAGCGTTCAGCGGAAGTGCAGAGATATGGTCCTCACCCGGTGTAGATGAGACTCAAGGAACAGTCTACGTTGGATCTGACGATGGTAAAGTGTATGGCCTGGATGTAACAAGCGGGGATATAGTCCGCCTGTTGCCTGCTGGGGGTTCAGTTCAGTCCTCTCCTGCCATCGGTAGCAACATGGTAGTTTTCGGAGCAAATGACAAACAAGTGTATGGATACACAAACTTGGGTGCAAAAATCTGGAATTACACAACAGGCGGCCCAGTTCGTTCGTCACCAGCCATCGCTAGCGGAAGAGTCTTCGTTGGATCAGATGATGGCTACATCTATATCTTAAACCTAGCTAATGGCAATCTCCTAAGCAAGTTTAACTTGGGCAACAAAGTGGAATCTTCCCCTGCAGTCGCTGACGGCATGGTCTTCGTAGGATGCGATTCCGGAAAGGTTCACGCTTTTGGCGGAGTTCCACCAACCATTCCAACGAGAATACAGTGTTCACTTACTCCAAACCCGGTTGAAGTGGGAAACTCAGTCACTTTGCTCGGAAACCTCACAAGAACTGACAACAACATGCCCATCTCCGGCGCAGCTATCAAACTTTTGCTCAACAACGCGCTAGTTGGAACGCTTACGACGAACTCTACGGGATGGTTCAAAGCAGTTGGACAGGTCCAATCCCCAGGCACATACAATCTTGTTTGCTCATTTGCGGGAACAGCACAGTACATGCCCAGCAATTGCACGACGACACTGACTGTTAAGGCTCAGACGGACATCTACGCGAAGATCTTTCCCAACCCGACGACTCCAGGAGCTACTTTGACGCTTAAAGGAATCTTGGTCAACCAGTTCAGCGTTCCTGTCCAGTCTGCGACGATAAGCCTGCAGTACAGTGCCAACTGGGGGGTCACATGGACTTCCTTAGGGAACGTGACGACGAACTCCTACGGAATATTCTCAAAAACGCTTACTGCTCCAATACAACTGGGGACATATGTATATCGAATGAGCTACGTTGGTTCACCGACGCTCGGTCCAAGCACTGATGACATCTTGCTAGCAGTACGCTAGCACCCATTTTTTGTTTATATAGACGAGTGTATGCTTACCCCGAATTCGCTTCTGAAGCGCACGCAAGAAAAAGTCTGTCGTCTCCTTGTGGATGTGTAAAGAGCTTCTTCTCGAACTGATCAGATATGATGTTGTTAAAGAAGAATCGGATCAATGAAGCCATCTGATCTTGCTGGGTTAAGACAAACAGGTCAGGTCTCTGCTGCTTCAGAGTTGATAGGGCTTGGCTCAATGTTTGCTGTAACAGGAGTTTATCTACGTTGATGAATGCTTCGAGCTTTTCCTTCTCTTTCTCGAGACCGTCAACCTGATAAGCCAACGTGGTCTTCGTTGCTTGCAGGTTCCTAACAACGTTGCTTAACTCGTCTCTTTGTCGAAACAGAAATTTAGTTTCGTCTTCAGCCTTCTTCACTAGGCTTTTCTTGTAGCGAAGGTTCCTTATGGCTGCCGGAGACCTGGCCAACCTTTGAGCGATCTCTCTGCAGGTCAGCCCCTCCTTAGTCAATACTTCTAGTTGTGTCAGCTCTTCTTTTGTGGTTCTTCTGCCACCCATCACTTATCGTCTCAAACATGTCTCTTTTGAGTCTCATGAAAGTCTCGTTTCTGTCGCTTATGCTTCATAAGTAGATACTCATTAATGAGTAGCTAGGTCGTGACATATATATCTTGACATATGCTCAGCATATGGAAAATTGATGTAGAAAGCAATGCTTTGAAATGCTTAGTAACTAGGTCCCGAACTAGGCGTGCGCAGACGTTAGACTGTTTAATAGTCTAGAAGATAGTTCCATAAATCTTAAATGTGCTATACCTTGAGACAATTTCTCTATGTACTTCAGAAGTAGATTTTCAAAGCGAATCGTGCTGTCAGCGATTGCGTTGCTTGTTCTGGCAGCCTTCTTATCGGCCGGATATCACACAGAACCACGGGTTTACGCACGGTCTTCCAAAATGGGACCTGGCGCGGTTGCCAATGTAGCCATAAAGCCTCCGACAATCAATACTCCTGTTGGCACAGTGTTCACGGTTGACCTAAACATAAGCGACGTTGCAGACCTCTTCGCTTACGAGATCAAGATTTGGTATCTAAACGCGGTTATAAACGCTACAAACGTCGCTAGGCCTTCTGGTCACTTCCTTGAGCCTCAATTTGATCCCAGTAACTACTTTGTTCCAAGATGGGAGATCAAGAACAACTACAACGCAACTCACGGCAGAATATGGCTAGCTTTTACCCTTCTTGCACCTGAAAATGGAAGAACCGGGGTCGGAATACTCGCGAGGCTGACTTTCAAGGGTTTGGCTACTGGTTCAAGCCCGATTGTTTTGAATAATTATCCAGGGGCAAATGGCCCAGTAATTTTAAGTAGTTCATATGCTTTGCCAATTCAACATACTGCCGCCGACGGCATGGCTATTATTGGCAGCTTCCCCTCGGCCACCCTGATTCGCTTCAGCCTCACGCCCAATCCTGCAATCGCTGGTCAAACAGTAATCCTCTTGGGCAACCTAACTACAGTCAGCAATCTGCCTATTCCAAACGCAGGGCTCACTCTGAAATCCAACGGCACGCCGGTTGCGTCTCTCACCACGAACTCTTCAGGATGGGTCAAAGCCTCAGGCCAAGTGCCATCTGCAGGAACCTTCAACATCACGATAGTGTACGCTGGTTCACAGCAGTATCTTCCCAGCTCAGCATCACAAATCATGATTGTAAACAAGGCTCAAACAGAAATCTACGCCAAATTTACTCCCAACCCGGTAAACCAAACCCAGAGCACAACACTGAAAGGAATCCTGCTTGACCAGTCTTACAATCGCATAAAACTCGCCACCATAACCCTTCAATACAGCATGAACTACGGGCAGACCTGGAACCTGGTTGGAACAACAACCACAGATTCCAATGGAATATTCCGCGCAACCATCATAGGATCATCACCAGGAATATACCTCTGGAGAACGACTTATGCGGGCTCACCGACTCTGTTACCATGCTCCGCGGACACGCCATTGATAGTGCGCTAGCACCCTTCCAACTCTTTCTTTGTGCTTAGCCATGTAGCGCGTGCTAGGTCGAGAACCTCTCAGCACAAATTTCTTCTGAATGCGCCAGACTCAAAGACAGATGTTGTTAAGCTCAGCGGTTCGGAATCGCCTTGGCTTTCCGCATGGATGAAAACTACTTTAATGATGGTTAGTATCCGTCTTAATGTGGTTGCTCTTAACAGTATTAGAATGAGATATGGCGAACCGCTGGAAAACGAGTGCGTGAACGGTGTTTTTGTCATTGGTGGACCGATGAAAGGTTAAGCTGTTGCCATTCTCCAAATCGCATCTTCCATTTCTGCTCCATGCTTCAAACCGTAGTAGATGCCAGCAGTTCTTGCTGCATATGGAATGATGAGGCGTTTCACGATTTTGAAGAGTATCGGGTTCTGAATCCTATGCTGTAGGAAAGTATCGCGCCAGATCCTAATGTTGTATTCCCAGCATTTGATGAGAAATTCCCAGCGAGCCTTTGTGAGTGAATCAATCTCTGCTCCACGCTTGTTCATCAGCAGACAGTTTTCCAAGGGCACAAAGAACAGCGGCACATAAAACGCATTGTAACCCTTCAAATCATCCATCAGCTCAAGCGTTTCCTCGACGTCCTCTTCCTTCTCATCAGGCAAGCCCACAATCAAGGTTGCCAGTGGATACCAGTCGCAATCGTTTAAAATGCCAAAGGCCTGCGCTACGATCTCTTTCCATTGCTCTGGCTTGAAAGGAAGCATCTTTCCAGCCATGTACTTCTTCATCAATTTGGTGCTTCCTGTCTCAATGCCTGTCTCGCCTGTGACTATTGGTTTTGAACCGTGGAAGTACCAGTTGTGATCTATCAGAACTTCGGCTATGTCCTTAACCATGCCCGGATCTGCAACGACAGGAGCCAAAGACATGTGCGAAGGCTGAATCCCCTTCACGCCTGGAACAGCCGCCACACTCTTGACAAGATCGACCACTGCTTCCCTGTTCGGGACAAAGCGTGAATCTTTTGCACCGTACAGGAACAAGTCTTCGGTAACCAACGTGACTGCAGGACTGCCCTCTCTGACTGTCAGCTTTACTTCATCAAGAATAGTGTCGAGGGGCACATCTACTTTCTTCTGCATAGTGGGCGTACAGAACTGGCAGTTTCGACCACAACCTTTAGAGATTTCTACGGCACCATGCATAGCGGCATGTTTGATCAGCGGCATTCTCTCGCTTTCTGAACGATTCTCAGCGCGGACCACACGTGCGAGCTCTTCGCCGTTGGCTGCCTTTCTGAAGACATCGCTTATCAGTCTTGGTTCTCCGCCGATGAGGACACAATCTACGCCATATTTCTCCGCGACTTTCTTGCGCTCCAACTGCCACGAACCAAAACCGCCCACAATAACCTTGGGCCTATATCTTCGAATGCTCGGATGCTCCACAAGCGCCTTGAACTCGATAGAATTCATGGGTTCTCCGCCGCCTACGAGCGTTGAATATGTCTTGCTGACGTAGCCCATTCCTGTCGGATCCATGGACGAGATGCCTACAACCTTCGTGTTAGGTCCAATAAATGAATCCAAGTTGGCAGGATGTACCACTGCCACGTCTGATTCGTTGAAGCCATTCTCTAATAATAATGCTTCGACCTTGCGTAAGCCGTAAGGAGCATAGGCTGCTCTTCCATCGCGGTCCCGAGGGACAGGTGGATACAGCCATTTTCTCAGCAGATTCAACGGAACAGGGCCTTTAGCGAAACCGGCAACAAAGGCCACAAATGGGTTGTTGTAGTAATCACTCATCTCAGTAGCAGAAGCGGTCAAAACCACTTTCACGCCAGAATTATCAGCCATCTTTTGCTCACTTTCTATCTGAACGCTAAAGCACATGTTTCGACGGTTTATTAAGATTTATTGTTAACTGAAAAAGAAACAAATCTAGCCAGACCATTCGGGTAAGCTATATCTAAATAGTCGAACCTAACAAAAATACAGACCATGCAAGGTGGACTTCAATGAAACTTTTGTTAGACGAAATGTATGCGGGTTTGAAAGAATATTTTGAAACTTTAGGTTGGGATGTTCTGACCGCTCAAGATGCAGGATTGAAAGGCGCCAAAGATAAAGAAGTCGTGGATTATGCAAGAAACAACGACTTGTTGCTTATAACGCAGGATCAGAAACCAGCCGACTTAGCCGAGCTCACAGGAGTCAAATACGTACTTATATCAAATGCAATGATAGCCAAAATAGCAGACTCGCGAATAGGAGAAAAATATTCAAGCATCGGGAAGAAATAGACTTCTGGTGGTGAGCTTACATGTCAAAAGTTGAAGTCACAGTAAAGAGTCAAAAAGGCAAATGCGCATTTGGACACAAAGAAGGGGACAAGATAATATTCGACGGCAGATCCGTGAAAGGCGACATATGTTACAGCGCGCTGATGGTCTTGCTTCCCAAAATCTATGCATTGCGCTACGGCGTCGAGTTTCCATGGAGCGAAAACAAAGACGTAGTTATCAATGCGTGTCCAGACGCAGACAATCCCGTGGTCTTCGAGATAAAACGCATGAAACCGTAAGCACCTATACAGATCTGACCTTATGCGGTATTATTGAAAATTGTGATTGATGTTGCCATAGTAGGTGGTGGGCTTGCCGGCTCACACTGGCTGTTGATCGGCGATGCTGCCGGACATGTAAACCCAATAATGGGAGAGGGAATAATCTACGCCCTACTAGATGGCGAGCTGGCTGCCCAGGCAATAATCGACAAAAACTGTCAGCAATTCGACACGTTGTGGAGAAAATCTTACGGGCAAGCTCTATTCAGAGACATCGCGCTACAAAAGTGGCTGTATAGCCGATTGAGTTTGGAATTTTACTGCTTGGCACTGGGTCTTCAAAACAAGTTGCACCTGTGATCAGGAAATACTATATGAGAGTTTTTTGTGCTTGGCTTGACGTAAAGTTGGACACTCTCACACTTACAAGCCTGATCTTTCTATCCGGTCTTATGTAGCTTTGCATAAGCTCTCTAGAAGTCTTCTTCAAATCCTGCAAACGATTCGTTATCAACGGAAGAGTCTTGCCATGCGTGTGAGTTTCAAAATTCTCGTAGCGAACTCTTATCGTGACTGTCTTGAAAAAGAGCTTCTGCCGCTGAGCGTCTGCAATCACGTCTTCAGAAAGCTTATCCAAAGCGTCAAAGACAACTTCAGGGTTTGACACGTCTTCCTCAAAGGTCACATCGCGACTGATAGACTTGACTTGACCCCTCTCTGCTACGTCACCTTTGTCAATTCCATGCGCCATCAGGTAAAGCTGGGTACCCATGACGCCGAACTTTTCTGTCAATACCGTAGGATCGAAATGAGCTAAATCGCCAATAGTTTTGATTCCCTTGGATGCCAGTTTCTGCTCGGTCTTTCGTCCAACCCATAGAAGCTTGCGCGCTCCTAAAGGTGCCAGAAAGTCTTCAGCTTCGTTTTCTTTGACAATTGTCAGACCATCTGGTTTTTGGTGGTCACTCGCTATTTTTGCCACAAGCTTGTTTGGACCAATTCCGATCGAGCAAGTTAGTTTTTCGTTTTCATAGATCTCTCTCTTTATCTGGCGTGCTATTGTTTCAGCCTCTGAATAGTCCTTAGCCTTTCCACTCACGTCAATGAATGCTTCATCTATGCCCCACTGCTCAAACTTGTCGCCATATTTTCGCAGAATCTCCATAATCCTGCTGGATACTTTCATGTATAGGTCAAAGTTTGGTGGCAAATAGACCGCGACAGGGCAAAGATTCCAAGCTTTTGAGATAGGCATGGCTGATCTGATCCCAAGTTTTCTGGCTTCGTAATTGCACGTGTGAACAACGCCTCTGCCTTTTCCCTCTTTTGGATCAGCACCGACTATCACTGGTTTTCCTTTCAAATCGGGCCTTTCTCGTTCCTCAATGGCCGTGTAGAAATGATCCATGTCCAGATGGAAAATTATTCTCTTCTTTTCGCTCATGGCGTGTATTCCTTTCAAGTCTTCAAAAGCTAGAATTGCCCTTTTTCCAATTTGAATCTATCGTGGACCATATGTGCGCTTTTTAGCCTATATTTACCGGCGATAACTATTTTCCATTCATAACCCTTAATGCCGTCTCTTTCCAGAATACAACCGCAACGGTGTGAAATCTCATGGGTAAGGACATTTCCAAAGAGAACGCTCAGCAGATAGCTGTAGAGTACATGAGGAAGAGGAAAAACACTGAGAAAATAGATATTGCAGCGATCGAGGAAAACAGTGGAAGCTGGGTTATTAGAGGAACGTGTCCCATAGACATGGAAGGCCATCCATGGGCTGAAAAATTCGAAGTAATTATTGATTCAAGAGGAAAAATCAGGGACACGAACTCAGCACTACTCTAAAAGAGAAGACTAGTCTTCAGGTTTCAGTTTGCCATCTTCAATTGTGTAAACGTAGTCTGCAGTGTCAAAGATTTTTTCATCGTGTGTTGCCACGACCAAAGTTCTCTTCTCTTTTCTGTTAATGTCTGAAAGCAGAGTGATTATTTCCTTAGCCGTTTTCGAATCAAGCTCTCCTGTGGGCTCGTCAGCAATTATTGTCTCCGGCCTGTTAATCAATGCTCTAGCAATAGCCACACGCTGCATCTCACCCATGCTCAGCTGCTTAGGTCTATGGAAAAACCTGTTCTCCAACCCCACCGTCTCGAGCAACTTCACCGCCTCTTCTCTTTGCTCTTTCTGAGATCTACCCGTCGCTGACATGGGCAACTCGACGTTTTCAACTGCACTCAAAGTAGGCAATAGGTTGAATGTTTGAAAAACAAAACCCATGCGGTTGAGGCGCATTTTCCTACGCTCACCACTGGAGAGTTCAAAGGCATCCTTGTCGTCTATGAAGATCTTGCCGGAGGTCGGCTGATCGTTAAGTCCTATGAGGTTCAGAAGTGTGGACTTGCCTGAGCCAGAGCGCCCCATGATAGCCGTGAATGCGTTTTCGGGTACTTCAAAACTGACATTGCTAACCGCGGTTATCTTCGATGAACCAACGTGGTAAGTTTTGGTCAAGTTTTCGATGTGTATCTTCATTTAATATTCAGCCCTCATGGTTTCAGCTATCCTCATTCTTGATGCGTTTAAAGCTGGAATCACTCCGCTGACGCAGCAGACGATGACAATGGCTGCGAATGTCTCCGCCATATAAAGCGGTGGGACAATGATGAAAACGTCAGAAAAGAATTGGCCAACAGGAATGTTTGTGTACAGGCTTCCCAAAGTGACAGCCCCCAGAGAGCCGAAAATCACTCCAAAAACGCCGCCCATAATGCCGATCAGCGAAGCCTCAAGCATAACCACTCGAAAGACATAGTTCAAAGGTATACCTATAGCGTCGAGAGTGGCGAAGTCTCTTCGTCTCTCCGAAACATTCATGATCGTAACAGTCATTACAAGTATCAGGCTTAGCGTAAAGATTATAGCTTCTATGCCGAGGTTCCACATCTCAACTTGGATAAGAACAGGCTGAATCATGTCAAACCTTTCATCTTCCGTCAAGGCATTCACGTAATCTACTTCCTGCTTTATCGCTTCAGCCAAACTTTTCTCAGAATAGCCAGTGGCTGGTTTCACCGCAATCATATTGACGTCTTTCTGGTGATTGTAGACCTTCTGCGCCAGCTGAAGAGGCATAACGATGCTGCGGCTCAGCACTGCAAGCCGCGTGTCGAGGACACCGCTTACGTTCAGTCTGTAACCGTTAATCGTCAATTCTGTTCCCACTGTCCAGTCGTACTGATCAGCGAGAGAAACACCCACAACAACCTCACTGCCCGACTCATTCATCGGATAGTAGCCAGCAGTTCCTTTCAACGGAGTCGGCCCCAATACCGATTCCCAGTTTTCCACAGGGATTCCAATGCTGAAATTCCGTGGAACAAGTTCAAGGTTAGCTCCTTGCGTTATGTTCGTGACAAAAAGTATTGGAATAAGTTTTTCTACGCCAGTAATGTTTTGAATTTTGTCCATCGTGTAGCTTTGTGGCAGCATACTTGTTCCTATAGGGATGGCTTGAATCACGATGCTGTTCTTATCAACAACAAGCACCTGCCCATTGAAAAGCACGTTCATCTCCCTGATCACGGCGGTATAACGCATTGTAGTAGCTCCCACCGCAACAACAAAAGCCGTTGCCAAAGCAACTCCCATGATGCAGAGTGCTGTTCTGGCTTTTCTATGGAACAGATTCCTGAAGCAAAACATCGACAATCTCGTTTTGAATCCCCAACTGTTAATTCGACTATGAAAATTATATAAGCGTTCACGATGCTAAGTAAAGGTCCGAATCAAAATATAGGTGAACAAAAATGAGTCTGAAGAAGAAAACAGTAACCCTAGTTATCACATGTTTACTATTAATCTCAACATTCGCAATATTGGCTCGAAACTTCACAACGACTGCGCAGCCTTCTGATTACGCTGAACTCACCGGAATCATCGCAGACAGCGGAAAAGACACGGACAGTAACAGCAAATACGATTACCTAGAAGTCTCTGTCGAAATAAACGTCACAGAAGCCGGAACCTACCGGGTTGAAGCGCACGCCCTCGAAGACCAATTTGGCTTATCATACTACACTTACGCTTACGGCGAAGACCATCTAGACATTGGAATGAGCTGGCTGAACCTTTCTTTCTATGGTCCATCAATCTACGGTGCACACTTCAATCCACAGAACATTTCTTGGATCGACCTCTACGCGATCCGCGAAGGCTATAACGAATTTCTGCAAGAAATCACAAACATCCAGCTTTCACATATCTACAACTACACCGATTTTGACTACATGGCAGCACTCACCGGAGTTGTTTACGATCACGGAATCGACAACGATTCTGACGGCCTTTTTGACACTTTGGAGCTTGACTTTGAAGTAGATGTGTTGGAGAACGCCACTTATTCCGTTAACTTATCTGGACTCAGCGGAAACATGACCTACGTGCCTGTATACGAGTACACTGCAGCCTTTCTGACAACAGGAATCCAGAGAATAAACATCTCCGTATACGGTCCTCAGATTTTCGCGCAACTCTCCAGTTCAAAAGGAAATGTCTCAGAAGCAAGCTACGTAATGCTAAGAGCGGAAGAAGCGGGTTCCTATCAGATTGACCTCAGATACACCATGCTTCTGAGCAGACCATACGCTTACTACGAGTTTGAATCGCATGCCTACTTCACAGGCAATGTCGTAGACAACGGCGTCGACGAAGATGGAGACGGATTGTTTGATTTGCTGAAAGTGGGAGTGGAAGCTAACATCACTGAGGCAGGAAGCTACGAGTTCGCGATCGACGGACTCAAG
This sequence comes from Bathyarchaeia archaeon, assembly GCA_041480925.1. Classification (GTDB taxonomy): domain Archaea; phylum Thermoproteota; class Bathyarchaeia; order Bathyarchaeales; family Bathycorpusculaceae; genus JBGPAV01. The sequence continues at coordinate 19,368 of JBGPAV010000004.1, forward strand.
GGAGTGAAGAACGGATTCTTGGAGACATATTACATCTATCAATCAGTGGACGCCAACCTCAGCAATGCAGTCCACGTGATCA
>JBGPAV010000005.1:0-18887 GCA_041480925.1 Bathyarchaeia archaeon
ATTGGCCTGGATTTTGATCGGCGAGCTATTTCGGAGAACCCGGCCTTGCAGAAGGCTGAAGCTAGACCAGTATAGACAAAAGCGTCAGGCAGTTTGGTTCCTAGCTCGTTAGGATATCCCTCAACGATTTTGCCGCCTTTGTTTCTCACATGATCAAGGACAGCTTTCAACAGTTCAACTGTGACTCCTTTGCCTCTGAAGGGTTTTGCAACGAAGAAACATACGACGGACCAAACAGGCTCATCGTCAACTCGTCTAAGGATACGTGATCGCTCCAATGTTAGAAACACTTCACGTGGCGCGACGGAGCACCAACCCACTGGCTCCTTTCCAGAATATGCCAGAATTCCTGGGATTTGGTTGGAGTCCACAATTTCTTTCAGAGCTTTTCTGTTGCCTTCACCTTTCTGTGCAAGAAACTGTGAGCGTTTCAACCGCCAATACATACACCAGCACCCTCCACAGGCTCCGTGTTTTCCAAAGAGTTTTTCGAGATCAGACCACCGATCACGTGTCAATGGATGGAAATTGAGAATAATCTCTTTAGACATTTTTCTGCACCTCAGCTAATGGATAATTCTGCTTAACTCATGAAATACTTGAGTCTCCAATTTGTGGCAGATCAGAATAGTCTGTTGTAGATCTTTCATTAAAGGCTTCACATCTTTTGTCTGCAGTTCAGCAGTAACCTCTTTCATCAAACTATTCATTTCGGAATTTATCTGTCTCATCTTCTCCATTGCATCGGGTTCTTGTTTCAGAAAATGCGCATCTTTCTCAACTGCCAATTCTCTGATGTTCTTGAGTGTTGGCCAAGAATTGGGAAGAGCAGACAGGGCAATTCGGCTCCAAGCCTGTGCAGATTCTTTGAAGGTCTGGGCCACGTTGTTGAGGTCAGGATTGTTTAGGATTATGCTTGCTTCTTCGAGAAATTTCGAGTACATTGTTCTGAAGGCGCTACCGCCTGTGCCGCCGATCTCGATATACAGGAACGTGTTGAAGAGGCATTCGCAAAGTTCTAATCCTCTAAACTGTTGCGGCCACTTCACAACCAGTTCTGCCCATTTTTGCATTCCTGCCAATCCAATGTTCTTGATAGGCGGTTTCAGCATGCTTGTGTAACAATTTTTTATGCTTTCAATTATGCCTTCTTGGAAGTGTGGAGTTTTTTGTGGGTGTTCAATTTTGAGCAGCTTGTGCTTTGGAGGGAAAGGTGGGAATCGTGAACCTCTTGCTTTCTGCAAGTCTTCAATAGATGTTTTGACAGGTTTGGATGAACGGTCAGAAATGTAGACTTCGCCTTTTTTCTCGTCTAGTCCGAACACGACGAAAGCATGCCCACCAAAGTGGGCGATTTCGGAAAGAGCAAAATAGGGTAGATATGCCATGTCGCCGTAGCAAATCGCAGGTTCACCTGTTTTGAGTGTTGCTTTCAGCTCAGCATATCCTTTCTTTGGGCTGCTTGTCTCTGTTACGGTTGGCCTTGCGCCTAAGCGTTTGCAGATTGTTAGGAGAAAATTCTCATTATTGCTGTAGCGTGTGCCAATGAATGGAGAAGGCATCTTTCGTATGTACCAGTAGATGAAGCCTACTCCGCCGCCTAAGCCGAGAAGCATCTCTTCAGAAATAGATAATTCGTGAAAATTCAAAAGCTTCTTTAAAGAAGCTGTTTCGCAATGCTTGCCGCCGAACTCGTGGAATTCATCGATTATCAACGTTTCAGTCAAGCCGATGATGCCTCTGCCTTCTGCAAGGTAGTAATAGTGGATTTTTAACGGTTCTCAACTTTTTCAAGGCAATTCGTTGATGCTTTTGTATACAGACTCGACAGTCTCGTGGAAACTGTAATAAGAGTGCATCGTCAAAGCTGAAGAATCTAACGAAGAGGTGACTGATGACGAGTGCAAAATATCTTTCCAAGACACCCACGTCCAAGGCCCTATATGAACCTGCGAAGAAGGTTTTGCCTGCAGGAGTATCTTACGGAATACGTTTCTTTGAACCCTATCCATTTTACACTGCAAGAGCGAAGGGGTGCAAGCTCTATGATGTTGATGGAAACGATTATGTTGACTTTTGGCTGGGTCACACAACACTTATACTGGGCCACAGCCCGCCCGAGATTGTCGAAGCGGTTAAGCGCCAACTGGAGAAGGGTACTCATTACGGAACGTCCCATGAGCTTGAAGTGGAGTTGGCTGAAAAAGTCTGCAAAATGGTTCCAAGCGCCAAGATGGTTCGATTTACTAATTCAGGGACAGAGGCGAACATGTATGCTACACGTTTGGCGCGTGCTTACACAGGCAAGGAGAAGATCGCCAAATTTGAGGGAGGATGGCATGGAGGCTATGATGCCCTTCACGTAGGCGTCAAATATCCTTATGACTTGCCTGAATCTGCAGGTCTCACCGTTGGAGCAACTCAAGACACGGTTCTTCTACCATTCAACGATCTAGCAGGAGTTAAACAGAAGCTGAAGAACCAGAAGGTTGCCTCAATAGTAGTTGAACCAGTCCTAGGCGCAGGCGGCGGCATAGCAGCAGAAAAAGAGTTTCTGAAAGGTCTGCGCGAGTTTTGCGATGAGAAAGAGATTTTGCTCATTTTTGACGAGGTGATCACGGGCTTCAGACTGGCTCCTGGAGGGGGGCAGGAATACTTTGGCGTTGTGCCAGACATTACGGTTCTGGGGAAGATTCTTGGAGGTGGGTTTCCGATTGGAGCATTTTGCGGTAAGAGGGAAATCATGGACAAGTTGAACTCGATTGCCCATAAGCGTCCAGACTACTCTTTCCATGGGGGAACTTTTGCTGGAAATCCGGTAACGATGACGGCTGGTTTGGCTACGTTAGACAGGCTGGGAGATGGGCAAATAACGAGGAAGCTGAACAGGTTAGGCGACAATGTGAGAAGCGAGCTTCGAAGTGTTTTCGAAGCACAGGGTGTGGAGGCAAAAGTCACGGGCGCAGGTTCATTGTTTAATGTTCACTTCACGAGGGAGGAAGTCAGGGATGCAGTTGCGGCTTCGAGTGCAGACAAGAACAAACTTGTTGAATACGATTTGAGGCTTATTGAGAATGGTGTTTTCTTTTTGCCAGGACACAACGGAGCTTTATGCAGTGCACATGCTTCAGAAGATCTGAATAGGCTTTACCGTGAGACTGAACAATGCGTGAAGCATTTCAAGTGCTAGAGAGTTAGTTTCAATCAGCGAATGCACAGTTCATCTTAAATCCAGGACTGGATCACGCGTCTACCTTTTCTTTTTTTGCAAGCATGGCTTCAGCTTTTTTCAGATCTAGAGGGGTGTTTATGTTGAAGAAAGTTGCAAGGTTTGGGTCCAGCTGTTCCAAGACAAGTGTGGAGACGTAGCGTACGCCATGCAAGTTGTCTATCATGGTTTGCATCCGAAGCTTTCCTTCGCTTAGGGCTTTCCTTGAAGCTTCCGAGGCTGATCTTGTTGCGTAGACTGCTTGCAGGGGTTCTATGTAGCCGTTTGGCCAGCGAGGGATAACTGCCGTCCTGTTTGGGCATAGATCAAGTAAGAGGGATAAGACATTTTTTGAGACAAATGGAACATCGCATGGTAAAAGGAGCGAGTACTCTCCTTCTGCAGCCTCAAAGCCTGTGAAGGCTCCTATGAGGGGCGCTTGCATGGTTTCTGCGTCTATTAGAATGTTTGCTTGTGAGTGAAAGGTTTGTTTGTAGTTTTCTGCTTGTGTTTTTGAGTTGACGACGATTATTTGTTCGTCGACAAGTTCTTTGGCTGTGTTTAGGACGTGTTGGATGAGGGATTTGTTTGTTAGTGGCAGAAGTCCTTTGTCTTGTCCGAATCTGGTTGAGGAGCCGCCTGCGAGGATGATTGCTGTTCTTTTCAATGGATCTCTGTCTCCGTTTTCCTTGCGTTGTAAAGTTTGCGTGGGCTTTGTATAAGTCTTGTGTGTGGAAATATTTCGAGAGCGGAATATGGGGTATATTATGGAAACCCTAATTGTTTTTGGATGAACGTGGTGGAATGTTGATGCATTCTGAGATCAAGGAACTTAACCGTATGATCTGTAACCAATGTGATGAGAAAGAATACGAGAAATGCAAGGGTTGCAGGATCTATATGTTGGTTAACAGGATCGCTGAGCACTAGAGCGTTTGGCTACATTTGGTTAATCTTGTTAGTCATCTCGTCGAGTATTCTGGTGAAGGGATGATCAGGTTTTTCTGCAGCGAAGATAATGCCTCCTTCCGCTTTTAGAACGTCGCAGAAGCACGGTATCACGCTTAGCAATGGTGCTTGGTAGATGTCTTTTACTAGTGCTTGCAGCTCTTCTTTCCCTGTTCTGGAAGCGTCTAGCACTTTGTTTAGGACCACTTCAGTTTTCTTTTCGAACAGGTCGTAGAGTTCTCGGAGCATTCTTTGTGTTCCGTCAACGTCTGATCTGTCGAATGTTGTGGCTACTACGACGACGTCGGCTGCTACTATGGCGTTTATTGATGAGTATTGCAGTCCAGGGCTGGTGTCAAAGATTACGTAGTCAAAAGTCTTGTCGTTCAGCAACGAGTTTCTCAGAGCCAACAGTCTTCCCAGCGCACGCATTTCCCATTTTCTGTCTTTCGCGGACATGTCGCGGATTGCTTCTGTTGCTGGGTTGGCTAGTCCGACGTATAAGTGTCCTTTGTTGTTGATTCTTTCGCTTAGGTCTATGAGGACTTTGTCGATTTCGCATGCTCCGTTCAAATAATCGTTCAGCCAGTGTTCGGCTTTTCCGACTTTTAATAGTGTTGCAAGGCTTGGCGCTCTGAAGTCGAGGTCGAAGAGGCAGACTTTTTTGCCCTGTTTGGCGAAGCTGGCGGACAGGTTTATTGCAAGCAGGGTTTTTCCTGTTCCACCTTTGTATGAGTGTACGGCTAAGATTTTTCCCAAGGGTTATCACTCCTGGCTTTCTCTTTCCACGTAGAAGTAGGCTCTTCTGCCTTTTCGTTCCTTCTTCGTGTACCCCATCATTACGAGTTGGTTTAGGTATGCGCTTTCTACGGCTCGGGCTCGGTGTGTTTGTTGAGCGATTTCGTCTGCTGTGGCTCTGCCGAGGCGGCACACTGCCATGGCTGTTTTCCGCAGATGATCAGGCATCGAGAGCAGAGTCATCACGTCTAATGGTGTGTCTGTGGGGAGTTGTGGTATGTCTTTTCGGTTGTGTTTTTGCAGTTCGATCATTACTTCCATTTTTTCATTTAGTTTTTCGAGGTTTTCTCTGATTTTTTCTAGGACTTGTAAGGGTTTTTTTCCTACAAGCTCTTGGTTAGCCACTGCAGTTTCCTCTCTTGTTTTACGTGTGTATAATAAGCTAAAAGCCTAGCGTTTATTAAGTCTTACTAAACAACTGTTAGAAGCGGGCATATGGATTCAGAAAACAAACGCAAAATTATTACAGAATGGAATGCCTGCAATGCTGACTCGTTCTCGCCAAGTAGGCTCCGAAGACGGCTATGGACAACATCATCGTTATGAGTAGAGTCACGGTGTACGTAGCGGACAGTGTGGCTAATTGTTCGAACATGGTCACCAATAGAATATGTTCGCTTCTGAGAATAAAAGCCGCGTTCTAACGTCTGAAATATTGCGATGCCTGATATGTTGCTTGGCTTCAAAAAGGTAGTGGAGGTTTAAAATGGCACGGGTGTCCTGTTCCTAGCCTCTTCCACGATCGGCAGAACCTGTTTAAGCTCGCGGAAGTACTTCAGAACGGTTATTCCTCTCTGCGTGACCGCGTAGACAACTCTGCGCTTGCCAATAGTGCGCTCTTCAACCAAATTCTGCTTCAGCAAGAAGTCAAGATACTCCTTAAGAACGCTGCAATTAACGTTAGCCTTATACATAATATGAGTAAGCTTCAACGGACCGCGATGTGCCAACACTCTGAGTATATCAATATACATTTCAAGTTTAGAGCGTCTCATTTCCAATCCTTCTTTTCGCCTTATTACCATCCTTTTCATATAAAGCTTTTATGTATCCAAACTACGGCTCTTTCCTAAATAGTCTGCGTTAGTAGCTCCTTTTCTCCTGTGCGCACATTAACACGTTTATTCTATTTTGAAAGGCTGTGACCAAGTCGTCTAGCATTATTTTTTGCAATTCTGCCGAAAGATCCTTGAGGTTTTCCTTGAACACTTTAGCCATTTTAGCCTGAACGTCTTTCCTCTGCTTAAGAGTCATGTTGCGCTTCAACGGTAGTCCTCCAATGATGTTGCACAGAAATAGGCTGTGACTATATAACTAGCTTATGAATTCAGAATCCACATTTTCCACAGGTATACAAGAGCTTTGAGACTGGAAGCAAGCAATCGTCAACATCGCAAGTTTTGAGGATGCAAAAATACTTTCTTCGGCAAAGGAATTTATGAGTTGCCCTCGTTGATTGAGCTCTGGGCATACGTAAATACAGGGCCTTCAGAAATGCCTACGCATATGTTGTTAGTGACTTGGTTGCTGCTGCTTTGGGTTCCTGTCTCTTTTATTGCGAAGTCTATGTCGGATGCTTCGCCAATTGAGTGATCGATTTGACAGTTTGTTACGTGGCAGTAGCTTGAATTATCAAGCTCCACGCAGTTTCTCGTTTGATTGCTGAGGTTCTTAATTAGACAGTTGCTTATTTGCACGCGATAGGCGCTCTGAATGTAAACTATTGTCTGGTTTGATGTGCCAAGTTGGCTCGCGGCTAAGTGACACGACGAAATTATTATGTCCTGCGCATTCCGCACGTAAACTGATGACTTGTAAGCTTTCACCTGCGTATCTGTTATCGTCAACCAAAGAGACGAGGGATTCTCAAAATCCAATACTATGCCGTTTTCGTGACACTCATCTATTTGACAGTTTCGAATCATTAGGGGATAGGAGCAATAACTCGCTATTACGATGCCATTTCCGCCTGGTTCAACAAGATAGATGGAGTCAAGGATGATGGCATCAACTCGAGTAAGGTATATGGCGTCGCTTCTTGCATGTGAAATAATGATGTGCCATGTTTGAAGTTGCACAGCACCCGTTTTTTTGTCAATTCTTAATCCCTGGTTGCAGTAGTTGATGTAAACGTCGCTAAGAAGCAGATCCCATATGTCGTGGGCTCCAGTCCCGTAAATGGCGTAGTAAGTGTCTGCTATCATGACATCTTCAACGTTCATGTTCTGATTCAAAGCCTCTACCGATGCGTCTAAATGAATACCATAGCATCCAGCATAATCTTCCCCAGCGCCTTTGAGCTGCAAATGGCTTATTCTCACACCGGCACAGGTTATCTTGATCCCTGTTGCGTTTCCGAAGATCAACTGGGTTAAACCTTGTCCCGGATGACTTCGTCCTGAGCCTTCGCCTTCGACAGTGCACGGCTTGTTTATCACTATGGTGTTGAGAAGTTCATAAGCTCCTGCCGTGATGAATATTCTTCCTCCGCACTGTGGTAATGTGCTTATCGCCCTGTTCACTGTTTCGGCAGCGTCGTTTGAAGAAAAATCGATCCTGTTTGTGCTTCTGCTTGTTGCATGCGTGACGTTTCCGTCGGTTGAGATGATGTAAGAATTTTCGCCACTGGCAGAAGTTTCTGTGCTGGTGGTCTGAGGTATGTTAGCTAGCGAAAACAGGTTTGAAACGAGCGTGAAGAGTAGGAAAACCGTTACCAAGAAAGAACTGTGCTGTCTGTTTTTCTGTTCGTTCTTCAACAAGAGCCACTTGAGATCAATCTCTATTGTAAACTGCCCCGCCTTCTAAAAATCGCTTAGCGTGTCTTCTCAAACAACACACAAATAACGACACTATTCACTGGTCAACAATTCCTCTGAACAAAAGCTCAGCCTATGCACAATGCTAACACTTTAACGCTGCCCTTTTCTTCCAATTGTCCAGTCTCTCTCTTTGACGCTGAAACCCATGACTGCCCAATTCCATGTTTCAAAAGGAAATTCTCAAAAACTTGAGCAACCCCGCCTCAAATCATATGGCAAGACATTCTTCTCGATACTCAGTAGACTGCCACAATTTCCCCGAAATATAAAGTGTGATAGTCATTCTCAGCGCGTCTGCTATAGTAGGTCTTTTCTACGTCAGCAGGAACTAAGCCCGGCTTAAGCTCAAGCTTGTGCACAACCTTACATTCATAATGGATTTTGCATTCTTTAATCACAGGAACCATTACATTCTTTCCCTTTACAACAGTAAGCTTGCATTCCTTGAATTTGTCATGCTTCCTACCGCTAACCTCTCCACAATAGCTGACAGCTTCAGTCAATCCTTCACCTGGAACATTAACTGTAAACTCACCATTATCTTCAATGAATTCGTGCGTAAACCGAGAATGCTTAACAGCCGCCAAGAAAATAGGTTTAGCCCAAAACACGCCTACAAGACCCCAGCCAATAGTCATCACATTACTGCTCCCATTTTTCTTACTTCCAACCAACAACGCACCAGGATCAGCCAATTTACTCAAAGTCTCAGCGACACATTTCTCAAGCTTCAAATTCACTCCCACACAGTTCAATAGTTGTTGTTCTTTCTAAACAGTGCACGTTATTATAATGTTTCTTCAGCCTCTCCGCTCACATGCCTCAAACCGAAAACGAGACTCTGCAAAAAGTCCGAGGCTATGTTCATCAAAAGTTTTCCAGAAAACAGAGTTAGAGAAAAGCATGCTTACTACAGAAGGGTTGGCAAAGAGCAAGAATTAAATGCGGATTCCTGTTATACCATCCAGAGAGGGTTCAGTTGCCCAAGCTGTCTTCTCTCCTTTCTCTGCTTTCTTCGAGAGTCAAGCTTGTCGTTTTTATGAACTTGTTTTTCTTTGGCGGTGTCTTTGTCACTGCGTTAATGCTGGGATTTTTGCTTCCGCCACAGCTCTATGAAGGCCCACCCGCACAATTTTCTGCGACAGTCTCGGGCAGTTTGATACTCACTGTTTTGAGTATTTTTGTGTTCAATCTGATTGTGAGTGCCTTTGTGATTATTACCTTGCCCGGGTTTGTGTTGTTTCCGTTGTCCGCAGCATTTCTCGTCTATAGGGCGTTTATTTGGGGTGTACTCATTTATGAATCGCCCAACTGGGTTTTTCTAATTGCTTTGCCTACATTGGTTCTTGAGGGAGAAGGATACGTTTTTGCGGCAGTAGCAGGCACGCTGGTCGGCATTTCCTGGATTAAGCCCAAATGGGTCTGTAAGGCAGAGAGTGTATCAAGGGCTGAGTCTTTGAAAAAAGCGCTTAGAGAATGTGCATGGGCGTATGTTTTTGTTATGATGTTTTTGTTCATTGCTGCAATTGTCGAGACTGCTGCTCTAGCTTTGATCTAGTTGATCTGTTAGAGAATTAGTATGTTTCTCTTGGTATTCTAAGCAAATCACAAGTTTTATTAGATTAGCTGAGGGATATTATGCATACTTGTGCTGTGGGTGTTTTACATTGTGGAATTTCAGGAACTGGAAGACCGCCGCACTATTATCAGTCATTGTTCCCATGAGTTTACTCGTAACATTCAAATTGACAGGCTTGGTAGGACAGGCCCAAACGATTTTTGAAGCTAAAGTATTAGACGTGGTTACATGGGAACGTGAAAGACCTCAAAGCTCGATCAACATTCTAGACACCATCAACAGTTCTTACATGGATAAGGAGCTATCAATGAATTGTTCTATTTTTACCTATTCTTATGACGGAGCCCCTAACGCGTACGGTTCGAGCTACATGACGTTTATGATAAACACCACCGCCTCTTTTGAGAGCGGTTTCGCAACTAATCTGAATGTCACATTTGCGGAGAATTACGTTCAATCGTTCGTTAGCTTTAGTGATGATTTGATCGAGCCACCTTACTTCAACGGCCTTGTTCTCACAAACATGTCATTTGCCGGCTATGCGAACCACTTACGCGGCAGTTTGAAGGCGTTTGCTCAATTCGCAAGCGTGGGAAAACCGAATACTGTTGACATTTGCATAAACGGGATTGACTGGTTCTTCCAGAGTCCGGAGAACAGATCGCATTCGATGGACGTAGCCATTACCCTCACGCACTATAATGGTTCAGTGTACAAAAGGATTGTTCAACCATTTTCGCTCAAAATGATTGGAGACGACAACGATAACTTCGAAACTGCAATGGAGCTTCATGAAGGCGTTTATTCCAACTTGTACCTTGATGCATTGGATTACTACAAGATCTATACAAACGTTGGACAGATCGTGAGAATATACCTGTATCCAGTTCAACCAGACCCAAAAGGCCCAACGGCTCGTTCTGAGATTAACGTTTATGACCCCAGCTTGAATATCGTTTTCCATAAAGAAGCCGCACATTCTAACACGATAGAATTTACCTCAAACTCAACCGGTTATTGGTATGTCGAATTGCGGAGATACATGGCAGGGTTCTATTCGATGGAGGTCACTGTTTGAAAACGGTGCCCAGCTAACTGTAAATGTTGATCTGTCTGATGGCATGAACATTAGTGAGGCTGTTCAAGTGGCGGATGCCTTGTTCGACAATTGCATGGGATCACACCCGCATGAAGTAGTGTCGGCGAACATGAGCGGGCAAGGAATCTGGAAGAGGAAGACAAGCTTCTCCAAGCTGGCTTCGAGTTTGTCAGATACGATTAGAGATATGAGCTTGCGATCTACAGAAAGAGAAAATGAAAAAAGCCAAGGTTTGACGGAAATTCACATGGGCTTGAAGTGGTATCGCGTCCATTGTGGCCATTGTGTAGTAGGTGTGCAAGCTTCGAAAACAAGTGAAAGCTTCATTCCAATCTTGATCTGGTCAAAAGGTGCATCTTTGATCATGCCTGGGATTTTCAATCCGTTGTCAAGTTGGACAATGCCCATCGCATACGGTGCCATGATCTGAAACTGTGGCGGTGCAACATGAATAATGGTGTAGGTGAGCAGTTTCCCGTTTTTCGGAAGCTCTGTCCATGTGAAGTCTTTTGAGAAGCAACTGTTACACAAGGGTCTTGGCGGGAAGTGCAACTTTCCGCATTTCGTGCATTTTCCACCCATTAGCCTGCCTTGGCTCATGTATTTGTACAATTGTTCAATGGTAAACTGTTCTTGCTCGCTCATATCTAGTCTCTCCTGTAAATATGAACAGTTGCAGTGGCTCCTGAACCGCCCACGTTGTGTGTTAAGCCGATGTGTGCATCTTTGACTTGTCTTTTATCAGCTTGGCCAGTTAGCTGAAGATAGATCTCGTACGCCTGTGCCGTTCCCGTCGCGCCTACCGGGTGTCCTTTTGACTTCAGTCCGCCGCTGGTGTTGACGGGTATTCGTCCGCCGAGCTTCGTCTCTTGACGCTCTGTAAGGTTTCCTCCTTCACCGGGTTTGCAGAAACCCAAATCCTCGTAGGCGATTATTTCAGCGATGGTGAAGCAGTCGTGAACCTCAGCAACATCTATGCTTTCAGGTTTCACATTCGCCATGTCGTAGGCTTGTTTAGCTGCAGCTCGAGCGGCAACAAGTGAGGTGAAGCTTTCTCTCTCGTACAAGCCTATTGAATCGCTTGCCTGTCCACTGCCAACTATGTGAATTGGCATGTCAGTGTATTTCTTGGCAAGTTCAGGCGTGGTCAAAACAAGGCAGCTTGCTCCGTCCGTGATCAGGGAGCAATCATAAAGTTTCAGCGGCCAAGCCACAACACGCGAGGACATGGCGGCCTCAAGAGTGATCTCTTTCTGAATCTGCGCCTTCGGGTTCATGCTACCATGATAGTGGTTTTTTACTGCGACCATAGCCAAGTCTTTCTCGGTTGTGCCATAATCGTGCATGTGCGCTGTAGCCATTAAAGCGTATAATCCTGGAAAGGTCATACCCTGCCATTGTTCAAAAGGAAAATCTGAAGCCATTGCCAGGTATTCAGTAACCTCAGCTGTGCTCCTGTGCGTCATCTTTTCAACGCCGCCAACCATTACAACATCAGATAAGCCTGACATCACAGCTTGAACAGCAGCCCTCAACGCTGCACCAGAAGAAGCACATGCTGCTTCTGTCCGTGTTGCAGGCACAGGTAGCAGGCCAGCCCAATCTGCCATTGTTGCACCGGTGTGTCCCTGATGTTCATATGATTCGCCCATATGCCCGACAAACAAGGCTTTAATGTCCTTCTTTGGGTCAAGGTTTGGACAGCGGTCAAAGGCTTCTTTTGCTGCCTGAGCAAAGATCTCTCTTGCATATAATCCGTCGAGCTTGCCGAACTTTGACAAGCCGGCTGAAACTATCGAAACTAACGGTTTACCATTCAAATTTGATGGCTCCTTCTCTGATTAGGGGATTATTCAGAAAAGTGAGTAAAGCTAAAACAGGTATTTAAATCTCGTCAGTTTTTCTCGGTGATCTCATGCAAGAAATTCTGTTGCAGTTGAAACTTCTAAAAAAGGGTGTGGCTTTTGATAAGCCATTTTGGAAAACTATTTTGGTCCGAAGTTTTTCTTGACCCATGCTCGTGTTCTGTCCAAGTCCTCTTTAAGCCGTTTTGCTTCTTCAGGTGTTCTTTTTGGAGGCACTGGTTCTTCGGCTGGTGTGGCGTAAACGTCCAGTAGGTCGCCTTTTGGCTGTTTCTCGATGTGGATGTTGACTTTTAGGCCTACGTTCACTTTCTCAGCGTCAATGTCTCTCATGGTCATTGGGAGACATGTGTTTGTTCCGTCAATTCTAATCATTGCTCCGACCAGTGGTTGCAGATGTGCCATTGAAGGCCATGCGATAGCCATGATCGTGTATGCGTGGATTTCTCCTTTTTTCGGAAGCTCGATCCATTTTGTTTCTGCGAGCTTGCATTTCGGGTTGAAGCAGTGTGCGCGTGGTGGACAGAATACTAGTCCACATTGGGGGCATTTTGTTCCATACAGTTTTCCTTCTAAGAGTCCAATGAAGAACTGAGATGTTTTGCCATAGCTGTGGTGGAACATGCTTCCGTGTGGTCTGTGCACGACCAAGAACTTGTCTGGTTTCAAATCGTTGAGTGTTGGCCCGTCGTTCATTTCAATTATTTTCCAGCCTTCTGGTCTCCAGCCGCCTTTGCGTTCCCAGTCGTCCCATGATTTTTCGTCGATTTTCTTTTCTTTCAAGATTTTTTCTGGTCCTGGTTGCTTCATGTCATTACACCTCCAAGACTACAGCGCCTGCTTGGCACCCTGTTCCGCCGTGTCCGTGGATGAAGCCCTTCTTCGGTTTGCTCAGTTGTCTGCCGGGTGCGCCCCATTTCTTGCCGATTTGGTTGCTCAGTTGCCAATAAGTGTCGACAGCCATGGCGATTGATGTTGAGCCTACGGCATGTCCTTGAGCAGTCAAGCTTCCACTGAGTTGGCAGGGGAGCTCACCGTGAGGCTGGATTACTCCGTCTCGTAGCAGTTTTCTTCCTTCGCCTCTCTTGCAGAAGTCAAAGTCTTCAAGTCCAGCGAGAACGACTCCTGCGTAGGGGTCAAAGATTTCGACTAGGCTCATCTCTTTTCTCGGGTTTTTGATTCCAGCGTCTTTGTAGGCCATTCTTGCGGATACTCTCAGAGAACCGAAGTTGCACAGGTCAGGATATGGTGACATTGGTTTGGGCACAGTTTTCGGCCATATTTTTTCGTCTTCTGGGTATATTCCTTTCCATGCGGGGTTGTCTGGTCTGTCTCCAGCTCGCATAGTGTCTGAGCCTAAGCCTACGCCGCTTATCCAAATCGGGTTGTCAGTGAGCTTTTTTGTCATTTCTTCGTTTGCCAAGAGCAAAGCTGATGCGCCTTCGCTTGTCATTGCGCACTCGTATTGTCTGTATGGCCAAGAGATTAGACGAGACTTGTACACGTCGTCTACCGTGATTTTGCTGAAGCCATGTTGTGCGGGCCACTGTGCGTAAGGATTGTCAAGCGAGTTGTTGTGGCATAGAGCTGACACTTCTGCAAGGTCTTCTTCGGTGTCTCCGTAAACGTGCATTCGTCTGGCTTCCATTGTCGCGTAGAAAGCGTTGTAAGTGAAGCCTGAGACAAAGTCCCAGTCGGTGTCTCCCGCGATGGCGATGGCCTCGTTTACCTTCTGTATGGGCATTTCGTTCATTTTCTCCCAGCCCACGACGAGGACGACGGGGAACATTCCGGAGCGTATCCACAGAGCTGCGTTCACTACTGCGTCGATGGGTGTGGCGCCTCCTGATTCGACACGGTATGAGGCGACGCCGCTTAAGCCCAAGTAATCGTTGATTATCCAGTGCATGCACTGCTGCTGTTCTAGGATGTCGCTGAAGTACGAGTAGCAACAAGCATAGTCTTTCTTCAGAAAGTCTCCAAGTTCAAGATCAGGCACGTCATTGAGAATCATTTTGACTGCTTCTGCGCACATCTCTTCTTGCAAAGTATGTCTCGGATTGTCAAACCGCGATATGCTTCCTGCAACTATTCCGACCTTTTTTCCCAATTTTCCACCTCATTAAGAGTTGCTAGTTAGTGGATTCCAGTGACTATAAGATTTACGGCACCAGTTGAATGAATCGGTCTTTCGCACGACTCGTTGGCAACTATCAGCCGAAAGCGGGTACAACTTCAAAAAAAGATCATTGTCTCTCTTTCGTTCTGTCTTTGTCCCACCGCTTGAACACTTCTTCAGCGATCAGAGGGCGCAACACGAAAATGTCTTCAGGATTCTTCACGTAAAGGTAGACCATGTAGACTCTTTCAAAACCGCCTGACCTCAGAAGCATATAGCTTGGTTTTCTGGAAAACCTGGAACCATATTCTTCAAAGACTTCGGTAAAGATGGCAGCTATCTTGCTGGAGGATACGGTGTGGTCAAAGGATATTTCGAAAGTGTAGCAAAGCCCGCTTTGTTCGTCGCTTTCATAAGCATAGTTAGTGATGTCTCTGTCCATGATCTGCAGGTTACTGATTGAGACAACATTGTTTCCTATCGTCAATACCTTCGTATAGTTGATTGACATTTCTTCCACTATGCCTTCGACGGTGCCAATGCGAACGTAATCGCCGACTCTGAATGGCCGTGCTGCAAGCAGATAAAGCCCAGCGATGAAGCTACCTATAGTTTTTGTTGAAGCAAAACCGACTGCTGCGCCGCCTAGGGCTGAAAAGGTGACAAGCCACTCTGTGGGCAACCCGCCTGCCCTGACCATGAAGACTACTGCGCCTACCAGTATCAGAAGTCTGAACGTGAGCGCCAAGCTGTTGGCGACATTTGGCTCAAGCTTTGCATGCCTTGCAAACTTGCTCAAATATCGTGTGATCACTCGTTCCAAGACTATTGCAATAGTAGCTATTGCTAGGAACCATAGGTATGTGGAAAGCTTGACGCTGAAAAGCTCTTTCTCTAGATATGCAGAGAGGTTCACTACTGAAGAGATGTATGCTGCTGTCACAATGGTGATAATGCAGATTATGGCAAGGACAGGAATCCATAATGGGACTTTGGCACTTTTACTCACTTTTCTGTCTCTCCAGCTGACTAGGAATGTTCGCATCACATTCAATTTGCTGTTTCTACATCATGCATTTCTCCTTTTTATAAACCCTTTTATAATATCCAATTCATTTTACTGCCATGCAAATCACGCAGTTGTCAACGGCTCTCCCAAAGGCAGAGTGGACGACAGAAGACCTGATGAAAAAGTTTCCATGCGATCTGCCTGAAAGCGTAAAGCAGAACATCCTTAATCTCGGCGTTTCGAAACGGTACTTAATCAAAAGCGAACCATCAAATTCAGAGATCGTAATGAGTGAAGATGAGCTTGTCAATCTGTGTGTTGAAGCTTGCAGAAACGCGGTTGGGAGAGCTGAATTGTCCATCGAGAGCATCAACTATTTCATAACAACTTATGATGCGACCCCGTTCTTGAGCCCTGGGCTCAGCCAGATCTTGATGCCAAAACTCGGTTTAAACCCCTACGTCAAGTACATTAACGCCCAAGGAATCGCCAGCACGGCCTTTCCGAAAGCATTGGATGTCGCAAGCAACTATCTCGCCGCCCACCCAGAAGACAACATTCTAATCTGCGTCTCCGGGGTCAGCTCACACTGGTTTCAAAGACAAGTGCACGCACTAAACAGAGTTATGGAAATCAGCCAGATAGGCAAAATACAAGACGAAGCCGCGAGACGAGAGGAATTAAGGAAATGGGTGGCAACCATGCAGTTTTTCCTTTTTGGCGACGGCGTTGCCGCGGCAGTAGTGTCCAACAAGAAGAAAGGCCTGTCTGTGAAACAGGTCACAGAAGTGACGAACTTGAGGGAGAAGGACTACATGGCCGGCTATTCGAGGTTGGCGCAAGTCAATGAACCGTTTAGATTTGGCTTCTTCTCGCATCTTGACAGAGACATTCCAAAGCTTGGAGCAGAATACACCGAGCTTGCATTGAAAAAGCTGCTTGGAAAAGAAACGGCTAAAATGGTGAAAACAGTCAAGAAGTGGGCAATCCACACGGGCAGCGAAAAGATCCTCAACACGCTTGCTGAACATCATGGCATTGACTGCAAGAAGCTTGATGAATCACGCTATGTGCTTAAGGAATTTGGAAATTTGGCTGGAGCAAGCCTGCCTTTCATACTTGAAAAAATAATATCAAGCGGTGAACTTGAAGAAGGCGATCTCGTTATGATGCTAGGTTATGGCTGGGGATTTTCAGCAGCAGCCTGCTTACTCGAAAGCACGTGAGACAGGTGATCAGTTTTTGCGCTATTCAATGGTTCTCGTCAACTGATTATACGATATCTTTAGAACGGTAATGAATCGCATGGCAAAGTTCATGTTTGGCGGGTCAGTGTTTCTTTCTCGGAAAGTATTTTCGTGTTCGCAGTCCAAGCTTAACAAGTGAAAGCATGAGAGGGACTTCCATCAATGGCCCTATGACTGTGGCTAAAGCTGCTCCTGAGTTAATGCCATAGAGAGTGGTTGCGACTGCTATGGCGACTTCGAAATGACTGCTGCTGCCTATGATTGTGGTGTCTATCGCGGTTTCGTATGTCCAACCAGCGAAATATCCGAGAAGGTATGTCCACGCAATCATTGTGGCGTAGTGCATCAGGTTTGGGGCTGCAAGGTAGGCTACTAATAGGGGGTTGTTGAGGATGGTTTGTCCTACGAACGAAAACAGGACGATTAATGTGGTCAGCAAGGCAATTATTGAGACTTTTCCAATCGCTGGTCGGTATTTGTTTTCAAACCATTCTTCTCCTTTCCGTCTTATCATGTGCTTCCTAGAAATCGCGCCTGCCGCTACTGGTGTAGCAATGAAGACTAAGACACTTACAGCGATCAGATCCCATGGAACAAGGATGCTGCTCACGCCAAGATATAATGCTGCAAGAGGAGCGTAGAGAAATAGCATGAACAGAGCGTTGATTGAAGTGTTGATTAGTCCTTGAGCCATGTCACCTTTCGCAAGAAACATCCACCACATAACCATCGCTGTGCACGGTGACAGACCAAGCAATATCACGCCTGCAATGTACTGCTGATTTCCCGCCAACACCACATTTGCATAAAGCGTCATTAACGGTGGCGCGATCACCCAGTTGGCAATCAACGTGACCAGCAAGGGTTTAGGTCTTTTCGCGGCTTTTTTGATGTCGCTGAATCTGATCCCCAGAACGGTGGGATACATCATAAAGAATAGAAGAACTCCTATCGGAATTGACAGCTGTCTAAACTTGAGAGAATCCACGAACTGCCCAAATTCAGGCAGAAATTTTCCAATAAGCAAACCAGCGGCAATGCATATGATTATCCAAAGGGTCAGGTATTTTTCAAAGATTCCAAGCGATGCTTCCTTCTTGCTAGTTCCTTTTTCAGTCTCCATGTTGCTTCACCTTTTCGAGAGTGCTCTCTCGATTATTTGCGCAGACAGTGCGTCAATCAGATCAGGCGAAACAGCATCCATGACCTCAAATATTCTGCTGTCTATGACTGAGTACAGTTTGCGGTTTCCTTCTCTGCGGTCGTCGACAATCCCACATTCTTTGAGGATTTTCAAATGCCGAGAGATCAGAGGCTGAACAAGATTGATATGGGGAACTATTTCGCAAACGCATTTTTCCCCTTCGCGCAAGAACTTGCATATCTCAAGTCGGATTGGGTCGGATAGAGCTTTGAAGATTCTTGCCTTAGCCTTTGTCAGATCCTTTTTTGGCTGCTTCATGTTTTCTAAGGTCAGAAGATAACAATATTTAAATATTGTTATAGACTTTCCATATTTTCCGTTGCTTAACCAAAATAGTGAGCATAGAAACTACAGAAGTGAAACTCATGTCGCATTCATGCGGAACTTGGTATCCCACTGTTTTTCCTGACAAATGTGATGGTTGTGCAAATCTGGAGAAACCACGGTGCGTTGAGTTTTGCTCGAATGGGGTTTTTGCTTTCCAAAATGGTAAACCAGTTGTTATGCATCCAGACAAATGTTTGATGGGTTGCTCAGCTTGTGAAGCGATTTGCCACAAGAAAGCAATAGTCTTTCCGAAGAGACAACATGCATTCGCTCAGACAGAATCCAGAGACAATAAGCTTCTTCGCAAGACTACTTGCACTAAGTGTGGAAAAAGCTTCTGGACGAATAGAGATTCAAACGTATGTATGGATTGCGAGAGCAAACAATAAGCAATACAGGACAGGAACCTTAACCACCTTTCTCCTGAGCAAATCTAAAAAGCAATCTTGTTGAATCATGTATATGTGGTGCCTATGAAAAAAATTCTTTTTGTCTGCGTGGAAAATGCGGGAAGAAGCCAGATTGCAGAAGCTTTCGCGCGACGCTATGGGAGAGGCAAAGTTGAAGCTTTCAGTGCTGGCACAATGCCTTCGGACAGTGTGAATCCTCTAGTTGTTCAAGCTATGCTGGAGAAGGGAATTGACTTGTCAGCGAATAAGCCGAAGTTG
>JBGPAV010000006.1:0-16652 GCA_041480925.1 Bathyarchaeia archaeon
CAGATCAACCGCTGCTAGCTGAATCACATTAGGACTGTTGCCAACCGTGTTCAAAACATCAGTATAAAACTCGTCAACAAGCTCTCTGCTGGCTAACGCTGTCCCAAGCTTCAAGCCACCGAGACCGTAAGCCTTCGTGAAGCTCGTCGTAACTATACCAAGCTCATCATTGACGGAGAAAACAGTGGGCACAGTTTCACGGTTAAACTCGGCGTAAATCTCATCACAAACAACGAAAAAGCTGAACTCTCTCGCCACTTCCATTATTTCCCTCAACTCGCCTCTATAAGACACTGCACTGCTCGGCGCATGAGGATTCGTTAGCACAAGTAATCCAGTTCTCTCGGAAACTCTTTTTCGCAGTGCATCTGCATCCAACCTGTATCGATCTTTCTCTTTTCTTTCTAGTCGTTTCACATGTGAAAAATATTCTTGGACTTGACGCAACAGCGGCTCATATGTTGGATACTCCACAATAGCTTCATTCTTTCTTCTGTTCCTCTCTGCCAAACAGCGAATTATCCGAGCATTCTGACCAGAAGCACCTTCACTCGAAATGAAAACGTTTTCCGCCTTCACCTGATATCTCTGAGCCAAGAGTTCTGCAGTCTGAGGGTTTCCGTGCGCAAAGTTGGCGCTCAGGTCCACTTCGCCCAAGTTTAGACGATACTCGAAATAAGCTAGACCGCTTGATCTGAAGTCATATTTCACGCTTGGCACGTGAATGTACCAGTCCAAATATGCTGAAGGATGCTTCATAGTTGACGCCAAAGCACAGTAAACCCAGTTCAAGTCTTATCTTTTTCCATCCAAGCCGTCTATAAGCATACTTTTATCGGGGTCAAGCAGACAATTGTTTGAAAAAAGATGAAGACAGTAGAGACGAAAGAGGGCTTGATTCTCGAAGTAACAGTGAAACCTAGAGCTAAATACTTCAAAATCCTCGTTGAAGGAGAAGAAATCATCGTCCACTGCAAAGAAGAACCAGCCAAAGGCAAAGTCAACAAAGAGCTAATCAAAGAACTTACGAGACTTCTTCACAGACAAGTAGAGCTAGTTTCAGGTTTCACTTCAAAGCAGAAGAAACTTCTCATCAAAACATGCGACAAAAAGGAATTTGAACGACTGTTGCTCGAGATAATCTAACCTTGAGATTTGAAGCGAAGTAAGGCAGCTATTCCGCCGAAGGAGTTTTTCAACATTTGCCCCTCTTCAGTTTCGCCTGATATAACTTCCACATTAGCATTCGTGTACTCAGCCAATTGGGCAAGTTCATCTACGATATCTTGCGTTTCTGCGACAACTAAAGCTGAAGCATTACACTTGGGACAGGATTTGCCAGAAAGCTCTTGACCTAAGCTTGTCAAAGCCTGATTCTTAACTGTCCTCTGCTCCTGATAGCCGCAAGCATTACACTTCACCGTCACTCTTGAAGAATCCAACCCATCCGAAAGCAGAAGCGTTCTCACGGCGCCCATCTGAAAAGACTTTCTCACCTCGTCCTCACCATATGTGACCATTCCAGTGTCGTGCCCTATCTCATAGAGAAACTGTTTCATCAGCTCCTTTTCCTCAATATAGCGCACTTTCCGCATTATTTCAGGAGCTTTTTCAACAATTTCCTTCACGCCCTGTTCCTCTACATAAGAGGTGTCAATGACGTCGATGATCTTCTCCTTGAACGTGTAATTCAGGTAGTCGCCTTTCTCGAAATCATATTTCGTCGGGCCAGGTCCACCGAGGATCAGACCTTTGAAGTTTTCAATAGGCAAGAATGTTTCATTAGCATGCCGGCCAACACGTGTGAAGTATTCTTGAAGCCTCATATCTCTGAGCCGCTCGTATCGCCTCGCTGACTGACCGCCTGCCCGAGTTTTTCCAGGAACGCCGGAGGTCATTTTTCGGACTATTTCCAATCTTCTGCCCTGAAGAGTGGCGAAGGTGGCATCAGAAGCATCTATGAGTAATATGCCATAAGTCTCCTTTTCTCTGAGCATCTCCTGCAAGTGTTCCGTATGGAATCGTGCATCACAGCGGTACAGGTATATGTGAATAGGCTCCGGAGGCATTATGACATAGGTTTCGATTCTTTCGCTGCCTGGACCGTTTTGCAGTATTGCCCCGCAGAATATTACAAGACCAGTTTCAGGCGGTTCCTTAAACAGTTTGAGCCTTTGCTGAACCTTCACGATGGCATCCATGACGTTTTTGCGAGTAGTTGTGGATTTAATGTTTGATGCTGTTCCGTATTCGTCTCTCAGCGTGCTTATGACGTCGCTTATCTGTTTTCCAGGCGGCACATACAGAGAGACAAGTTCTGTTCCCCGTCCCTCTTTAGTCGCCAGAGTATTCAGCGTCTTCCTAAGCCTGAACAGCTCCAGCGAAGTCTTCTTAAGCGTACTCAACTGTTTTCCACAACTTTCCAGTCTGATCTTAAGCTAACATTACAGGGAACCAGATAAATAATTTGGGAACCAAGCTCAACACAAGCCCAAAACATCCTTCAAAATAATTTTGAAAGGACCAAGCTTCCCACCATAGTTACCGGCAGAAATCTGGACAACACCGTTCACGCATGCAGCCGACTTCACCCCTTCACCAACAGCCTTCTTGACCGCGTCAACGCTCAAACCGTCAATGACAATCTCGTAGACACAGTTCACATCTTCTGGAACCAATGTGTCAGGCACCAAGGCTCTCAGTTTTGGACAGAACGGATGATTTGTCGAAGCGCTCAACCTGTACTTTAAGGAGCCAGCTTTCGAACCAGAACGACAGACTCCGCCCGGAAAGGGCAAGATGACTTCATTAGCTTCTGCTCTTATTGCAGATACAGCTTGTTCAGCTGCCTTTAACCCGGAAGACTGGTCTTTTGCGAAGATCAGAAAGTTGCCTCCAGCCACAGCTTCCATTACCCCAAAACAGTCTTCAACGATGAAATAGCCTTCCATCACAGGAATCTTCCAAACCTTTCTTCCGCCAACTAGAGCTTTCTTTTGAAAACCGTCGCCGAACAGTCGCAAACTTCTGCCCACTTTCAGCTTCCTTTTGGCATCCCGCAAAGCGTCGAAGGCTGAAGCGGTTGGACAGGTCATTATGCATTGCCCGATGCGGAGTATCATCTGCCGTTTGA
This sequence comes from Bathyarchaeia archaeon, assembly GCA_041480925.1. Classification (GTDB taxonomy): domain Archaea; phylum Thermoproteota; class Bathyarchaeia; order Bathyarchaeales; family Bathycorpusculaceae; genus JBGPAV01. Next base: position 3,134 of record JBGPAV010000006.1, read on the forward strand.
GGTCAAACCTGTTGCGATTGTAGATTTGAATCAGCACACCTGGGCGATTGTCAGGTGTCTTGTCAGCAGGCACGATTCCTTCTATTCCTGCCTCTGCAGGTGACATGATCACACTTGTAGCCAAGCCTGTGGCAGTTTCCGCTGCGGTTAAAGCCCACTTCTCGTTTTCAGCCGTGATCAGCACTCGGCCAGTCCACATTGGAAAGGCTTCCGCAAACGTGTCTACTATTCTCACTATGTTTCCTGTTTGCGATTTCACTGTGAAGCTTTTGTCTTTGTCATCGTAGCTTACGAGTTCGAGTGTTTGCTGGACTGATGACATATCTTTTCCCCGTGTTCAGTAGTTCTTGATGCTCTTTAAGAGCTTTGAGCGCTCCGAATACTGCTTCATTGAAGAGCACCACTAATTCTATATGTTGAGGATTGGATAATCGATATTTGGTGAACTGTTTGATATTTGCTCATACCAGCGTTCGAACCAGCAATATGGACAGATCAATCGACTTCTACACAAACCTTCTGGGCTTCAAATTGCTGAACCGACGCGAGATACCGCAAAACAACGCCGAGATCGCTTTCTTGCAAGATCCTGAAGGCAAAGGAGCCAAGCTTGAACTCACTTTCTATAGGAAACAGAGGAAATTCATCCAAGCAGATTATGAGAACAGACTTTTTGACCACATTGCCCTAGAAATAACGGACATGGAAAAGACCATTGCCATATTGAAAAAGGAAAAAGGAACGATCACAGATGAACCCTTCAGACTCGGTCCCTCTGGACCTATGATAGCTTTCATCGAGGATCCGGATGGAACACTGATTGAACTTATAGAAAGAAAATAAGCAAACGCTGAAGGATTCTAGAAGAAAAAGGAACTATAGGCAGACGTTTTGTCACGGTAACCAGTACTTCTGAGGCTCCGCTTGCACTGTCTTCTTTTCCGCGGTGTTTTCTGATACATGTCTTTTTGCAAGTTCGAAAGCGGCTTTGTAGTCGAAAATGCCTCTAGGTTCTTCTGCTGTTCTTCTGATAAGATCTGCCTCAATCTTGTTCTTGAGTTTCCCAATCGACAGAGCGCCTATTCCGTAAATGTATGGCAGGATTTCTATTCCGTCAGCGTTTGAGTCTAAGCCTTCAACGCCTAGTGGCGGTATCGCGTTGATGTCAGCCACTATTTTGCATTTTTTCGCGAATTGCTTGAGCACGTTCAGAGGGAGGACATGGGTTCCAACGGCACCAGCTGAGAGAACGATTTCGGCTTTCTCTATCGCTTTTCCAATGTCCTCAGGTGTTTGAGCTTCGATGCCGCGGACTTTTTCGCATCCAAGTTCCTCGTTTATTTTTGTGACAATTGATGAGACTTTTTGAAGTGAGCGTGATGTTATGATAACGTTTGCTTTTTCAGCTGCATACAGTTTTGCGGCAGTCTGTCCTACTGGTCCTGTGCCCGCTAGTACGGTGACTACCTTGTTCTCAAATGTTCCCAAGTTCTTCTTGATCGAGAACTCGAGGGTTTTGGCTACTGCCGCGGAAGCCGTCGTATAAGCTCCTCTGGGATCGACCATTATGGCGCTTTCGAAAGGCGGAATCATGCACTTTTGAGCTTTTTCAAGTATTTCGTTGACGCGTTTGAAGTCGCGTCCGTTGATGAAGATCTTGGTGTGTTTGGCTCCTTCAGGGCCTCTGGGAAATATTGCGTCATAGACTATTTGTTCAACGTCTTCGTCGGTCACGTTTTCGTATTTCAGTATTGCAGCCTCTGGGAGCGTGTCTATTGTTGTCAGTATGTCAAATGGGCTTGCGTGCTTGTCCGTGTCCAAGAATATGAAGACGGTTTTGAAATGCTGCTCCGGCAAGTTTACACCCGCTAGCTGTTAATGAAGGCTTGAACGTTTAAGAATTTCCACAGTGAGCATCCTTTCCTTTTTCCTTCAAGAGTTTTGACAAAGCCTTCAGAATAGGAACACCAACAACGAGCGACACGAAGACGACAAGCAAGTCCTCAACGTAAGAGGAAACAGCAGACACAACAAAAACGGCAAAAAGCGTTTCGAAACTGGGAAAGAACCACGCACTAAGACCGCAGGGAACCAGCAGAAATATTCGCACAAGCGAATCAGTGGCTATTGTGACAAACGCAATCAAAATCATAGTCAATGACAGGCCCTTGATTTCTCTTTTCATCAGGTTTTTGCCCAGCTTCGCTGTTGGATAGATAAGCAGAAAGGCCAGCAATACATCCAAGATCGTCCAAAGGGGCAAATTTCTGCCAAATGGGTGAACAAAGTACGCTACAAGCATTACGGCGTATGATACTACAACTGGCTTCCATTTGCCTTGAGCAAGAAAGCCTGCCATCAGGACGCTGATTGGTTCCGCGATTATGCCGAACATCCAAAAATCGTCAGGCCTGGCCATTCGGGCAATGGAGCTTCCGAGAAGTGCCGCTACGAAGCCAATTTTGGGACCTAAAACTATTCCTTCGATCGCTTCTAGATAGATGCCCCAGTTTCGCCACCCCAGTCCAAACGAGACAAAATACAGCGTGACGTGCAAGGCGGCGAACACGGCCATGAAGCTCAATTGGAAGGTTTTGCGCATCGAACCACAATTCTAAGCTGCGAGATCAAAGTAAAAGGTTTAGCATGCTTCTCTCAGAGGCGGCGTGTCACCGCAATCGTTTAATATCAAACTATTCGAATCTAATCCTTCTTTAAGAGGAAAAAACAATGACACTAGTTGAAACGTTGGAGAAGCTTTCAAACGCCTGCGGTGTAACAGGCCGAGAAGAAGAAGTCGCGAACCTTCTAAAGAAGCTAATGAAGCCCTATGTGGACGAGGTTAAAGAAGACAAACTTGGAAACGTCATAGGAATCAAAAAAGGAAAGAAGAACGCGCCCAAAGTCATGATTGCCGCACACATGGATGAAATAGGACTGCTCATAAAGACCATAACGAAAGACGGATTCTTACAGTTCGTAAAGATGGGTGGAATCGACGACCGCGTATTGCTGGCACAGAAAGTCATCGTCCACACCGAGAAAGGACAATTGCATGGAATAGTTGGCTCCAAGCCGCCTCACATCCAGAAAGAGGACGAACGCAAAAGAGTCATTGCATGCGACGAACTGTTCATAGACATTGGAGCGACAAGCCAGGAAGAAGCCAAGAAGATGGGAGTGAAAATCGGTGACGTAGTAAGCTTCGACGTAAAATTCGCTAAAATAGGCAAAGATGTCGTGATAGGCAAGGCTTTGGATGATCGCGTTGGTTGCGCAATCATAGTTGAGGCTTTGAAGCGTTTGGAGAAAACGGAATGCACAGTGTACGCGGTTGGAACAGTGCAGGAAGAGGTCGGCTTGAGAGGTGCAATTACAGCTGCTTTCGAGATTTCGCCTGACGTAGGTATTGCCCTGGATGTTACTGTATCGGGCGACACTCCTGAAGTGAAGGAAGTTGATGCGCCAATCAAGATGCGGAAAGGACCAGCGCTCACTGTTGCTGATGCGGGGTTGATTGTGCCTCCGAAGATTCTGCGGTTGCTAATTGATGCGGCTGATGAGAACAAGATACCTTACCAGCTTGAAACAGGATTGCCCGGCTCAACAGACGCAGCAAGGATTCTGCTGTCAAGAGAAGGAGTGCCTAGCGGCGTAATTTCTGTCCCGACAAGATACATTCACAGCGCGACTTCACTGCTAAGCTTGGAAGACACGGAAAACGTGGTAAAGCTTTTGGTTGCAGCCATACGAAAGATACCTAAGAGTCTCTAACCCTCTTTTTCTCTTACGGAGAGGGACATTTGTGAAACAGAAAGAGGCACTTTCTAAGAAGGCTGTCAAACATTTTCTTGACGGCTATAACTGTGCCCAAAGCGTTCTGCTAACAATGTCTGAACACAGGAAAAACAAAAACGAACTCATCCCAAAGATAGCGACAGGTTTCGGCGGCGGAATAGGACGATGCGGCTCCGTTTGCGGTGCACTTACAGGCGGCGTAATGGCAATAGGCATTAAATACGGAACCAACCAGCCTTCAGCTGAAGAACGACGCAAGTGCTACGAGCTTGCACAGCAGCTTTACAGAAGATTTGAAAAGAAGCACAGCAGCACTTTATGTCGAAACCTCATTGACTACGATCTCTCAAACGCTGAAGAGCTAGAGAAAGCCAAAAAGACGAACGTCTTTGAAAAGAAATGCCCGGAATACATAAAAACCGTGATCGAGATTCTAACCGAATTTGATGAATAATAAGACAGAATTATTTAGGACTCTGATTTCTCCAGTTTCTTCTTGTTCCATATTTCGTGAAAATTACTGTTGCTAGTGCTGCTAATGCAAAGGGCAGAATTAGGACTAGTGCTTGATTTTCTGCTGGAAACGTGGCAAAGTATCCGATTGTAGCTTGATTCTCTATTATTGACGGCGGAACGCTGTCCCAGAGCCCGTGAGCTAGAATTAGCGGGATCAGATTTCTTGTTTTGCTGTAGAAGTAGCCGAACAGGAGGCCGATGAAAAATGTGATTATTACGTGGTAGCTCATGCCGCTGGAGTCAAAGGGCCAGAGGTACCAGACGAAGTGCCAGCCGCCGAACAATATGGCTTGTGTCAGATTCGCTTGTTTAGGTGTGAAGAAAATTTCAAGATGCGTTTGCACGTAACCTCTGAAGAAGCCTTCTTCGCTGATTCCTACACACAAAGTCATGAAGGGCAAAGTCATCAGTGCTAATGCATAGTCAAAGGATTGAACAGGCATCTTTCCAGTAAATGCGAAAATCAACGTGTATGTGAAAACAAGTGTCAAGCCAGCCAAGGTAGCGAAAAACGCCACACCATACAGTAGTGCTCTGCCCAAGTTTTGGGTTTTGAAGCCAATCACTGAAGGGTTAGTTCTCTCGACAAGCAAAACTGTTAAGACTAGAAGGTAAATGAGAGCGGTCTTCTCATACGGCTGATTGAACAGCAAGATAGACGGTATTCGTATTGACAACGCTAACGTGAAGAGTGTGAAAATCCAGAAAACCGTCATTCCCATGTCTCTCTTGGCAGTTTCCAAAGACAACTGTGTCTTCTTTCGATAGCTTCTTTCCCACACGTAAAGAGGGACAAGCATCAAGAGTGAAAACGCTATTGGAACAGTGTTGACTAGCTGGGTGCCAGTTGGAAACAGGTATCCACTCAAAAGCGTTGCCACAGCCACAAGATAATACACTAAAATCGTCTTCACAACAGCGTTTCCAGACAAGACCTCATCAATCCTTTGGTATGACTACGTACATCCTAAGAGAATTGATTATATTCTTTATGGAGGAAATGGAATGGCTTTTAAAAATGTGAACTCCTCTATTAGTCTGCGTGGATACGGGCGATGTCTGAAAAGAAGGGCTTCGAGTTTCTTGAGCACACTGCAGACGCCTACATCGCAGCTTACGGCAAAAACATGAGCGAAGCTTTTGAGAACGCGGCACTTGCCATGTTCCAAGTCATGACCAGCACAGATAGGATCGACCAGACAGTCGAAGACACCGTCGAGGTTGAAGCCTATGACGAACAGGCTCTACTCTACAACTGGCTCGAAGCTTTGTTAGTAAAGTTTGAAGTCCACGGAATGCTCCACTCGAGATTCAAAACCTTGAACTTGGAGGAAACGCCGACGGGTTTCAAGCTTAAAGCAAAAATCTGGGGAGAAAAATTCGATCCGAAGAAGCACACACAGAAGGTCGGCGTGAAGGCGGTGACGTATCACCGCATGGAAATCATCAAACACCCGGACAAGGTTACGTTGAGGTTCATCCTCGATATTTGATAAATCACATTTTTAGCGGATTATGAGCGTTATTTCCTTCACAAGAGTTTCCGGTGCTAGGGCTCTTCCCTTGCGTTTTGTAAGCTTGACGAAGCCGAAGCTCTTCAGCACTTTGAGGTCTTGATGCACATTTTTCACATCCCGTCTCAGCTTCTTCGCTAGGTCGTTTATTGATTCGACTCTGTGGGCGCCAAGGTGATGGAGCAGTTCCATTCGTTTTGGCGTAAGTAAGGCGGCCTGTTCGGGTCTGATTTCTCTTGTTTCTTCTGTTGTGTAGTCAAGTTCTCCGTCTTCAACGTACCCTCTGTAATTATCCATGAGCTCCGCCCACTCAAAATAGGTTCTTGCAAGCCGTGTCCCGAGCTTCTGTCTGTAGAACAGCTCTTCGAACTTTTCGAAGGCCATTCCGAACTCTTTTTCGAACTTTCTGATTCTGGCTTCAACTTCTTCAGAGGTCAAGTCTCGAACGATACGGAAGAGCAAGCAGATCACACATAAGAAAAGCCCTTCCATGTTTAAATCATTCACGACAAAACGCTTAAAACAGGTCACAACAACTCTTAAAATCTCTTCATACAAGCTGATTGAGGATTCAAAATGCAGGTCACCAGACTTGAAGATCACATTTACCTGATAGATGCAGAAACCGCAGGAATCAAAAACTTCATCGCCAGCTACATCATAAAAGGAAGCAAAGTTGCGATGGTTGAGACAGGCCCAACGTCTTCTGTGCCCAACCTTCTCACAGGACTTGAACAGTTGAACGTCAAGCTTGGAGACATTGCCTACGTAGCGGTCTCACATATTCATCTGGATCATGGCGGCGGAGTAGGCACCTTATTGAAGCGTTTGCCCAACGCCAAAGTCGTCGTACATCAGCGTGGCGCCGCCCATCTAGCTCATCCTGAGAAGCTTTGGGAACAGTCTAAAATGGTTCTCGGACGTATAACTGACTTGTATGGCGCGCCTGAGCCTGTGCCTGAAAATAGAATAATTCCGGCAACTGATGGAATGAGCTTCGACCTTGGAAACAACGTCAAACTGAAAGTTGTTGAGACGCTTGGGCACGCTTCGCATCATCAGAGCTACTACGAAGAGCTAAGCCGAAGTGTTTTCCCAGGCGATGCTGCTGGAATTTACATACAAGAAAGCGATGTTATAGTGCCGACGACGCCTCCACCTTTGCGCTTGGATGTTGCCTTTGAATCTATAAACAAGCTGATGGATCTAAGACCGAAGAGCCTGTTCTACAGTCACTTTGGAAAAGCAGATAACGCCCTTGAGAAGCTTCAAACATACAAGAGACAGCTTGCACTTTGGGCGAAGATAGCCAAACAAGGACTGGAAAAGCAGGAAGACATAGAAGCAATAGGCAAGCGCATCGTCGAAAATGATTCAGCGCTTCGGAAGGCTCTGGATTATGTGAAGATTCACCCTGTATTAGGAGACACCGTGCTCAGCAACAGCGTACAAGGCGTCGTTGATTACGTAGCTAAATACGGCACAGTGCCGGAAACAGAATAACATGCCAGCTTCGATTATACAGGGTAGGAACTCAGATAAGCAGTAGACTGTTTCTGAACTTCGGAATGTGCGTGGTTTTCAAAGCCGAGTTGTTTTGGTGTTTGCGCCAATATTGTTTATATTTTGCCAAGCAACTTGATTATCATGTGAATAGGTGAACTAGTTTGGGAGAAGAAGAAAGTCATCCTCCACCTGAAGGGATTCCTCTTGAAAAAATTGACGATTACTCATGGCGAATCCCGAAATACAAGCCAAACATGCACGTTCCGGGCATGGTTTTCGCCGACACCAACCTTCTGGACAAAATGAAGACAGACCGAACGCTCTGGCAATGCACCAACGTCGCCCAACTACCAGGCATATACAAGTACGCCATAACCTTGCCAGATGGACATGAAGGCTATGGTTTCCCCATAGGCGGCGTAGCAGCCACCGACTACGAGGAAGGCGTGATCAGTCCGGGCGGCGTAGGCTATGACATAAACTGCGGTGTCCGCCTGCTGACTACGAATCTTGCTGAGAAAGACATACGACCCAAACTCAACCAGCTGACAGACACCATTTTTGAGAACGTTCCAGCCGGCCTCGGCAGCCGAAGAAATGACTTCAAAGTAACCCATGGCGACTTGGACAGAGCGGTGACTGAAGGAGTCGAATGGGTCATAGCACAAGGATTAGGCTGGCACGAAGACGCTGAACACTGCGAAGAACGAGGCTGCATGAAAAACGCGAACCCGAACAAGGTTTCTTCAACCGCCAAAAGCCGAGGACTGCAGCAGATCGGCACGCTGGGTTCAGGCAACCATTTTCTGGAAATACAGAAAGTAGACAAGATCCTCGACTCAAGAGTGGCAAAAATCTTTGGCATAGAACATGAAGGACAAGTTACGGCGATGATTCACTGCGGCTCAAGAGGCTTCGGCCACCAAATCTGCTCAGACTACTTGCGCGTCATGGAACGAGCTGTCCAGAAATACAAAATCCCGCTACCAGACCGTGAACTTGCATGTGCACCGGGAAAAAGCAGCGAAGCTGAGGATTATTATCAGGCCATGGCTTGCGCGGTCAACTACGCTTTCGCTAACCGTCAGACAATAATGCATTGGATCCGCCAAAGCTTCAAACAGGTCTTCAAAGAAGACCCAGAACGCTTCGGTCTCAGACTTGTCTACGACGTGGCTCATAACATTGCAAAGATCGAGACCCACAGGGTTGACGATGGCGAACGCAGAAAAGTCTGGGTTCACAGAAAAGGCGCTACCAGAGCGTTTCCGCCTGGTCATTCAGAGATACCGCCGGATTATCGCTCAGCGGGACAGCCTGTGCTCATACCTGGCAGTATGGGAACAAGCTCTTGGCTTCTGGTTGGCACAGAGAAGGCTATGGAGATAAGTTTCGGCTCGACGGCTCATGGCGCTGGCAGAATGATGAGCAGAACAGCGGCGAGACGTAACTTCTGGGGCGGAGACATCAAGCGAAACTTGGAGCAGCGGGGAATCTACGTGCGATCTGCGAGTGCCGAGGTTTTGGCTGAGGAAGCTGATCTGGCTTACAAGAATGTGGATGCTGTTGCCGAGGTTAGTGACAGGATTGGAATTGCCACGAAGGTGGCGCGTCTTGTCCCAATGGCCGTGGTGAAAGGCTAAATCTCTTCTATTTTTGTCTCATTTTCTTTTCAAACATTTGGCTTTCTTCTGAGCCTCGCGCTTTCTGAAGCTCCTTCATGTACCATGCCCTGCCCCGAGCAGAATGCACGCTTAACACTATGCCTATGCCTAGGAGAACGAAGCCGACCACAGTCATCATCAGGCCCAAGAGGCTGAAGGAATGCCACTCCAAATCGTAAGGTATCATCAGAAACCATTGAGGGTCTGGGTTCTTAATGAGCGTTATTAGGTGTCCAGCTACGAGGTAGATTGAGCCCATCGTCATTATGAAGTAGCCTATTGTCTCGTTATGCCTTGATTCTTCTGCCTTTTCGTGAAGGTATTCACTAAAAAGCATCTAATTCCACAGCCGTTGAATGCTCAAGGCTTCGTTTGGCTTAAGGCTTATTGCGGAAAACGAATACACACCGCTGAGGAAGGAGCGAGGTTTATATCAGAAACTTCTCCAATGGTTAAACAGCCATCAAACACAGTGGTTTTAGGCTTTGAAGGATGAATGCGGCATCTGCGGCAGAGTCCTCCGCTACAGCTACCTCAGAAAGTGCCAACGCTGCGGCAAGCTCTACTGCCGAGACTGCATGGTGCCAGACGTAGCGACAGGCGACCCCACGATGATGATGTGCCTAAACTGTGCCAGACGAACAGTAGCGCCCCGAACAGCACCAAAATACGATGGACTCGGAGGATACCTAAAGTTTAGAGGAAGCTTCACAGACACTGTTAAGCTTGGATTTGCACGAATAGACGGAATAATCGGAGACAACCTGCCCATGGACGCGTACAAGAGCGCTGGCTGGTGGGACAATGCATCCAGTCGTTTGCACACTAAGGCTTGGCTGGAAGCAGGATGGGAAGTGCAGGAAGTCAATTTGAAGGAGGGCTACGTGGTTTTCAAGAAAGTGCGAGACGTTCCCATAAAGAAGAGGAGAAGCCATCAGATCAAGAAGCCTTTCACGCCAGTTCCCGTGCGCACGGCGAAGCCGAAGATGCCTTCGAAGACGAAGGTTTCAAAACTCTACGCAAGAATCAAGAACTTGGAGCGACAGAGAACAGCTATGCCTTCTTATCATGGAAGTTTTAAGCCCAAGTCGAAGTATGAAAAACGTTTGTTCAAACCAAACAAGAAACCACAATAACCAAATTCGTTCTCAGAAATCTTATCTATATGTGACTTGAGTAATGAGTAACATCTCAAACGCTTCCATCATAGAGCCCTGAACCACTCTGTTTTTGAAGTCACAAATATTCTAATGAGTCCTTAGAAAGAAAATCTCGCAAATAGCTTTATGTAATAAGGGCGAAGAGCATGTGTTGAGCAAAGATGGGTGTGAGTTAGGTTTGTCGTTGAAAAGATCTCAGAAGAAACTTAGAAGAAGTAAAAGATTCTTGAAGAGAATGCACAGAAAACGAAGATGGAAAGAAGGAAAGAAGACATAAGGCTATCCTTTTTTTCAGTCTAGTGCTGCCAATAGACTTGTGAAAAAGCATTCTATGACAGAAGCAGACGTGTTTAGGACTGCTTTGGTTTGGACAATTTTCTTTGCAGAATTGAAAGCAGAACGAATGCCCAGCAGAGTGCTAGGATTATGCTTGTGCCAAATAGAGTATTCCTCAGTGGATGTAGCCATATGAAGAAATCAACCAGCAAGTCTGGATTTAGCTCTCTATAGAGTTGTTGAATAATGGGCTGCTGTGAATTGACACCATGCTCAAAACCAAGCACATAAGCCAAAGCTAAGGCTTGAATGAAAGTTGCCACAATTAAGACTACAACAATCGCTTTGAATACCCTGCTCATAGTTGCCTCATCCAACTAAGAAATGCAGAGTTATGCTTTCATATAATTCTACATTTTAGAACAGCGAACAAACCAGTGCTTTGAGACCATGCATTGTGCCTCATCAGACTTGTGAAGAAAGATTCTATGGTTGCTAGTGTTGGCAACTGCTTTCAGGTGATCTTCTTGCCATTCTCTTGACGTAGTTGAAAGCCTCTGAAACAAGAATAGCAGCAAAGCCCACTGCCAAAGCAACAATCAGAACAAGTCTTCTGTTGAAGATTAGTGACAGATAGGTGCTGATTAGAATTGTGAACAGAATACACCACAAGTTTCTTCTGAGAAGGAACCACCATTTTCCTTCTATCTGGGTTCTGAATCTTCTCTCCCTTGCAAATATACCCAACTCTCTTTCAATCTCATGTAGCCTATCATTGCAGATCTTGTCAATCTTGAGGGTTGTGACCTGTAGTATTGAGGAAATTACGACAAGAACTAACGAAACTGCCGCATGACTATGGTCAGTTGTTGAAAATGCTGTCAGCAGAGAACCTGTTATGAGTATTGAATGGACATGAATAATGTTTTAAAGCATATTGGATTGCGCAATGGAAAATATGGTTTATTCCACCTTTGAAGAACGATCTTTAATGGTCCTTATATTTCCTAATTGATCCAATGGAGCAGGTCAGTCAAAAACTAGAGTGAAATGAAAATGAAGATTGTTTGTGAGGTTTGTAGAGTGGAAGGCTATCTTCAGCACACAAGCCAGAACTACTATAGAGTCAGGCATTATGTTGGAGTGGAGAATGGTAAACCAAGGTTTGAGTATCATAAGCAGAGCTTAGAGTATGTGCAAAGATTTCTTAATTAGAATCCTATTGACCTAAGAGCATTAACCTAAATCTTAATAATAATGGCGTCTCATCTCAACACAGGTTAGGGCGGTCGTCGTCTAGCTGGTTAGGACACAAGCCTTCCAAGCTTGCGATCCCGGGTTCAAATCCCGGCGACCGCACTCCAACAAAAAGGGGACATTTCGGTATAAATTACAGTCTGGCGCGCGCGCTTTAGACTAATGTGTTAATTTGGTAGAGTAATCGTTAGAGTTTCTATGTGGTAGCTTGGGTCGTACATGAAATTGCCTTTGTAGACGACTGCTATCAGGAAAAAACCGACAATAGTCAGTTTCCCAGTTGCTTTAAACCCGCCTGTGGAGTTTGTCTGCAATGTACTTGTGTACACCCAAGTGATGCCGTCGTCGATGCTGCAGTAAACTCTCACTGGTGCACTACCTATTGGGTTGTCATATTTGTCTGTGAGATTTCCAGTTAGCGTGATCGTTTGTCCTGCTTTTGCAGGGTTCGGCGATAGGCTGAACGATGTTTTTGTGTCCGCGCACGGTTGACGAACAAGATTCGTGTTAATGAACTGCAACGGGAAGATGTCTTCGACATACCATCGCTTGTTTATGCTCATTGCACCCTGCCAAAGATTCCACGGAATGACCTGTTTTTCAGATAGGTCGAGCATTCGCTGGCAAACAAGGTTATGAAGGTTAGTGGGATCCCACACGTCGTTTCCTCCGCCGCCGAGACCGAATTCGCCAAGCCAAATTGGAATCTTGTAATCGCTCCGCCATTTGACAAGCGTTTCAATTGTGTAATAAGCCATTTTTTCGGCTCCCCATAAAGGTAGTAATGGAGAGTTAGTCCACCAGCGATGGGCGGTATAGACAATGTTTGGCAACATCAAATCAGCTATTTCGTTGAACTGAGGAATGTAATATTCAGGAGTTTCCCAAATGCAGATGTGGTCTGGGTCAATCTGCCTAATCGCTAAAGTCAAGGCATTATAGCCTTCTGCATTCTGTCTAGATGTTCTCCTATACGTAGTTCCCCAAGCCCGTGCAGGCTCGTTGTAAATCTCATAAGCGACGACATCAGAGTTTCCTTTGAAATGAGCTGCCATTTCTTGCCACGATTGAACCAACAACGGGTTTATCGTGTCTGAACTGACGCCGTTGCTGCCGTACATTTGAGCTTTGCTTCCATGATAATCAAGAATTGATTTTACTCCGTGAGAAGCCAGCCAAGAGACCACCCAATCCATTTTGGCATAATCCAAGTCGTCGGCAGTTGCATCTGTCAGAGTGTCCCATGGAAACTTGAAGGCGAGGCGCATCGTGTTCAAGCCCATTTTCTGTATTGAAGGCAAATGGTTAATCCAGGCTTGCTGGTACTGGTCTCCTGCATGGAAAAGATAGCTTCCTCCCGCACCTCGCCACATAACTTCGGTTTCGCCGTCGACTATTCTGTCATTAACGACACGTTGTAGAAACGCTTGCGCGCTAGGCGGCTCTGTCTTGACTGGTTGAATATTAAACGCCAACGTCAATGTGCTCATTGAGAGAAGCGTCAGCATCAACAAGGAAAGCGTTTTCTTCAATTCTCCATTCCCCAAAACAGACTATTGCGCAACCGAGCAAATAACGGTTATGAAAGAAACTTCTATAGATAAGCTACCATGAAAACAGCAAGAACGCGCGCTTTTTCTTGACGACGACGCTTTTGTAACGAAATGTAACTTGAAGCTCCTTATGGCAATGTTGGAAAGTCCATGAAATGTAACAAGTTATTTAGCGAGCGCGCAAGAACTACACTCTTCTCAGATGAACCCAAAATTCCTAGATCTAGTTTTTCTTTTCCTCCACGTTCTAGATATTTAACCCAGTTCAAAAAATC
>JBGPAV010000007.1:0-15216 GCA_041480925.1 Bathyarchaeia archaeon
ATTGGGACAGACCGCGCCTTCATAGGCCAGAACGAAATGCTTACCCGGGTTGTCCTTCCTCAAGCGATGCAGAAGTCCTTCCTCGGTGCCCACTATAAACGTCTTGGCGTCTGTTTCTTTGGCATATCGGCACATTTGTGAAGTGCTTCCGACGAAATCAGCAGCGTTCTGCATTTCAATATTACATTCCGGATGAGCCATCACTACAGCGTCCGGGTACTGAACTTTGAGAATCTGAACATCCTCAGGCTGGAAAAGCAAGTGCGTAGGGCAGAAACCCCATTCTGGAATCGGAATTACGGTTTTTCCAGTTTTCCTCTGGACGTATTCAGCTAGGTTTCGATCAGGTCCAAAAAGAACTGTCTCACCATCCAGAGATTCTATGACTTGCACAGCGTTCGCAGAAGTGCAACATATATCGCAGTAAGCTTTCGTCGCAGCCAGTGTGTTCACATACAAAACGAGCGGAGCATGTGGATAGTGAGCCTTCGCACGCTTGATTTCATCCACCGTAAGCATCTGCGCCATCGGACAACGCGCGCCCAACGTTGGCAACAGGACCTTTTTGTCTGGGTTAAGAATTGCAGCTGACTCAGCCATGAAATCTACTGCTGAGAAGACAATGATCTCTGCGTCTTTTTCCAGCATGGCCTTTCTGCTGAGTTCTATGCTGTCACCGACATAGTCAGCTATGTCCTGAATTTCTGGGCGTTGGTAGTTGTGAGCCAGTATGATCGCTTTCTTCTGCTCCTTGAGTTTAAGGATTTCATCAGCCAAATTCAAGCAACATGCGCCTTTCAATAATCGCTTCAAATGTGCTAGACAAAGCGTCAGATATATTGCTTACCCACTGGTTGCCTTATTTTCCGTCTGAAAAGAAAGATCGCCACTGTTGTTTTTGTGCCAACCAAAAACATTGTCACTCCTTGATGATCCAGCTCAGTTGGAATATCAAAAAAAGAGGAAAGAGAGTGCGCTCAAAATCCATAAGAATTGTTGGCTTTGCGTAGTAGTTAATGTTCACTAGCTATTTTTCTTCTTCTAACTCACCAAAAAATCCAAGTGAAGAAGCATCGAGAGAATATCAAGTAAAGATACTTGAAAAGTATGGCAAAATTGTTAATAGCTTGGCTGCCTTAGATTGCCAACGAGGAGATATGAAAAGACAGCTTTCATCTGTTGTTCTTGCATTCATTTTGGCCAGCCTCTTCATTGCATCACTCAGGATCGAGAGAGCTAGAGCAGCCGGAGTCATCTACATCAGATCTGATGGAAGTGTTGAGCCATCCGACGCACCGATACAACGAAACGGCAGCACCTACAACTTGACTGGTGACATTAGCTGCAGTTCGGACGGAATCGTGATCGAGAGAGATGGCGCAATTCTGAATGGAGCTGGCTATGCTCTTCAGGGTGCTGGCATTGGAACTGGAATAAACGTTTCTCAACAAAACAATATAGCTATCATGAACCTGAAAATCAGGTCATTCCACTATGGAATCTGGCTTTCCGCCTCCTCAAACAACGCTCTAATTGGAAACAGCATCACTGACAACTTTGACGGCATCGACCTCTGGAATTCCTCAAACAACAACACCATATTCCAAAACAACATTACAACCAACACGGGGTTAGGCATCGGCTTGTCCTCATCCTCAAACAACAACGTCTCTAACAACTACCTAGTTGCAGGCTTGGAAGATGACATATACCTCAACAATTCCTCAAACAACATCATCTCAGGAAACACCGTATTGCTCAGTGCTTGGACGGGCATCGGCATATTCGGATCATCAAAACGCAACCTGATAATCGGAAATGAGATAGCCAACAACACCATGTTCAACATCAGGCTCTACTGGTCTTCAGAAAACAGCATAATCAGAAACAACATAACGGACAATGTCGTCGGCATCCAGTTCGACAACTCCTCGACCAAGAACACTGTCTGTGGAAACAACTTAACAAACAACGGGTATGGCATAAGATTCTCTTCTTCATGCTCGGAAAATGTTGTCCTTCACAATAATCTCGAGAACAACACAGTACATCAAATCTATACTGGCTATTCGGCGAACATCCTAGATGATGGCTACCCTTCCGGAGGGAACTACTGGAGCGACTATAATGGAACTGATGTTTTCGCAGGGCCTTTTCAGGATGAGACTGGAAACGACGGAATAGGTGACTCGGCTCACGTGCTTGATGCAAAGAACGCGGATCGCTACCCACTAATGGGCAGGTTTGAAACGTATTATGTCGGTTCATGGAATGAGGCTCCCTGTTTTGTAGATATTACAAGCAACTCAACGGTCGCAGATTTCGGCTTCAACGCGAGCCAAAAGTGCATCAGCTTCAACGTCACAGGCTCATCCTCAGAAGGTTTCTGTCGAGTAACGATCGACAA
This sequence comes from Bathyarchaeia archaeon, assembly GCA_041480925.1. Classification (GTDB taxonomy): domain Archaea; phylum Thermoproteota; class Bathyarchaeia; order Bathyarchaeales; family Bathycorpusculaceae; genus JBGPAV01. The sequence continues at coordinate 2,408 of JBGPAV010000007.1, forward strand.
TGCCCTTCTGGGAGGCCCGTACACAGTTCAAGTTAACACAACACAACTGGATTTCACAACAGAGTCTAATGGTACGCATTCATTCATCTATTTCACATATAGCCAGAGCACCCAAAAGGTCTGGATCACAGGAACGTCGGCTATACCGGAATTCCCCTCAGCCATGATCTTCCAGCTGTTAATAGTGATTACTCTGCTTGCAGTGGCATTCTGCAGACGCATAATTCCAAAGTCAAAGTTCTCGTGGGGCTAATGCTTTGGTCCGTTGCCCGGTCGTTTCTGTCACAGACTAGAGAATTCCACTGTAATTCAAAATTTACAAATGATTTTGCGCAAAAGAACAGAATACCGAACACCGGTGTAGCCACAAGAAAATAAAAACCGTAATCATGTCAGAAAATCCTCGAAGCTCTTGCACAGTTCGCATTTCGCGAACTCGCTATCGAAGTCGATTGAATCGTAACGTTTGTTGAATGAGAAATGATGGTCAAAATAGTGAAAGGAGTGGACGTCGTGCCCACGCTCTATTATGTCGACTAGAAGCCTGCAATGATTCTGTTAGGATATTCGCTTGGTGACTGCAGTTGACTAGTAGATTCAACAGAATGCGCTTGTGGGAGGACATACAAGCAAATTGATTGGCCCATATGCAGAAATGATAACACAGTCCATATTGCGGGTCAAAATGTCAACCCAGTTTTGGTAACTGAAAATACAACTATTGACTCTCCAGACTTGACTCGTGAATACGTCACGTTATGAAAGGAAGAGTCGGGATGCTGAGAAAGCCCTACTTAGAAGTGAGAGTGGAAACCAGAGAAAATCTTCCAGAAAATAGAAAGAATGATGCGGTGTGCGTGCCTACATGTTTGCTAGCTTAGTCTTCTAATATTGAGTATTTCGTAAACAACAGGATCGTCGAGAAGCATGCCGATTTCCAGATTGTACTCTATCTTCCTTGTCCTAGTGTTATATTCCTTTTTCATTACATTCACCAACTCCGAAGCATTCGTATCACGTCGCAAGACATCATATAAGTATTTCTGGGAACCCGTTCAACTAAACTACACGAAGAAAACCTCAAAACAGACAGCAAAAAAAGAGGAACAGAAAACACCCAACTCTTTCAGAAGCGGCAAAGCTCTCTCTTCAGCCTCATACTTCTTCATTCTCCTCTTCAGGTATGCCGTATCTATTTTCTCGTGATTTACCCTGTCTCTGATGTCTTCAACGTCAAACTTGTTCTCAGCTCCACCTCGTTGAAGGATTGCCTTGAAGAGTATATTATCCTCAACAGGCACAACAGGAACATTCACACTCAATAGCGGCTTCAACTTTATCCGCTCGGCCATCTCCTTATCCATAAAGAAAGAACAAACTCGCTTAGTATCAATTTTGCTTTCCTTTACATAGTGTTCAACGTTCTAGAAGAGTTTGCCTAGCGACGTTTCCACCAAACATATGACTGAAATATTTTCTTCAGTTCAAAACCAGAATATGGTGCAGCGGGCAGGATTCGAACCTGCGAACCCCTACGGGAAAGGATAGCTCATAGGGGCCACTCAAGGCCAAAAGATCCGATCTTGAGTCCTTCACCTTTGACCTGGCTTGGTTACCGCTGCACGAACAAACAGATTTCAAGTCTTTCTTATTAATTATTTCCCAAATCTTAAAGATTGATTGTTCTGTATGCTTGTATGAATTCTCTGGCAAACGTGTCTGCGTACTTTTCTGTTCCTTTGTGTTTTGCGTCCACGCCTATTCTTATGTGATGGTAAAATTCGTGGATGATTACAAATGGGTTTTTCAGTGTGTCGCTGTTTAGCACGGAGATCATGTGGTTTTTTTGGCTGTAGCATCCGAAAGCTTTCGCTTTATGTCCTTTTGGCAAGCCGACTTTCAACCGTGGTGTCTCTACGTTGTAGTGTTTTGCCAGCTGCTCCAGAGCCTCTTCTGTCTTTCCGTTAGCGATAAGCCACACGATCAGAGCCTTGAATCTCATTTCTTCCAAGATTTATTCCTTAAACGGTTCATGTTACCCGCTAAGAAATACTTTATGCGTCAATAAGCCTAAATGTAGGCTGCAAACGCTCCAAATACACAGAAACTTGTCGCAATGTACAAAAAAGTTTATTAGCTAGCGGTGCATGCTAGCTTTCTAGCCTTTAACATTGGAGATCATTTTTCGGTTGGAGGAAATTTGAAATTTGAGAAAACCCGCGTCATATAATATTCTCCAAACATGCGCAGACATTGAATGGCGGGGAGTCGGTTAGTTATGGAAGAAATTTCGAAAGAAGACACACATCTCGTGCTCAGAGCATTCTTCAAGGAAATAGGACTGGTTCGCCAGCATCTAGACTCGTTCAACGACTTCATAGACCATGGCCTGCAGGAAGTAATAGATGAAGTAGGCGAAATTTCCATAGAGGTTCCCGAAAGGCCCTATAAGGTGAAGCTGGGCCAGATCTGGATAATAGATCCACAGACTAGAATAACTGGTCCATACGCCACGGAAGTGGACGGGACAAAACACGAAATCTACCCGCTGGAGGCAAGACTTCGAAACCTGACTTACGCTGCTCCCATAGCTCTTGAAATGACGCCGGTCATAGATGGAAGGGAACAGGACACGGAGCTAGTTTACGTTGGCAACATTCCAGTGATGCTGAAGTCAAAACTTTGTTTCCTCTCACAGCTCTCAAGAGAGGAACTGATCGCATGCGGCGAAGACCCAGATGATCCAGGCGGCTACGTCGTGGTCAACGGATCAGAACGAGTAATTGTAGCTATGGAAGACTTGGCGCCAAACCGTGTCATGGTGGATATTGATGACAAAGGTGTCACACCAGTTTATCAGTCCAAGATCTTCTCTACAACCGTCGGGTTTAGGGCAAGAATCGAGTTGAAGCTCAAACCGGATGATGCGATTTACGTGTCGATTCCAGGCGTGCCCACTGAGATACCCTTCGTTGTGTTGATGCGCGCCTTGAACATGGAATCGGACAAGGAGATCGCTGAATCTGTCTCTCTTGACAAAGAGATTCAAACTCAGTTGGATGCTTCCTTTGAAAAATCTCTCGGTGTAGACAACCCGAAGGACGCTGTGCTTTTCATCGGAAACCGTGTGGCTCACGGTCAGGTTGAAGAGTACCGTGTGCAAAAGGCTGAAAGCGCAATAGACAAGAACTTTTTGCCGCATATAGGCAGAACCACTCAAAACAGAAAAGACAAAGCCCTCTTTCTGAGCGAAATGGCATGCAAAGCCATAGAACTTAAGCTTGGAAAAAGACAGCCAGACGACAAGGACCACTTCAAAAACAAGCGACTGAGACTCGCCGGACCGTTACTTGCGGACTTGTTCAGAGTGGCATTCCGCAATTTGACCCGAGACATGAAGTATCAGCTTGAACGCATCGGCGTGAAAGGCCCAATAATCACTGTCTCATTAGCTGTGCGACCTGGCATCATTTCAGAGAGATTCCAACATTCACTCGCAACAGGAAACTGGGGAAGAGGAAGAGTCGGCATAACCCAACTGCTGGACAGAACAAACCACATCTCAACCCTCAGCCACCTCAGAAGACTGCAATCACCACTCAGCCGAAGCCAACCAAACTTCGAAGCCAGAGACCTACACGCAACCCACTGGGGACGTCTCTGCCCCAACGAAACACCCGAAGGTTCAAACTGTGGCCTAGTCAAAAACCTAGCCTTATCAGCATGCATCTCAGTCGGCGTGAACCCAGAGAAGATCAAGCAGCTACTCATCAGCGAGGGAGTCATGCCAATTTACGAAGCGAACGAAACCCTGAGACTTTCAGGAGCAAAAACCTTCATAGACGGAAACATAATCGGCTACTGCAACTCGCCAGATGAACTTTCCCGCGAGCTCAGAGACAGACGCAGAAGAGGAGAAATATCAACAGAAGTCAACGTAGCCTACTTCTCAAAGCTGCAGGGCGAAAGAGCCGAACTCTACGTCAACTGCGACGAAGGAAGAGTCAGACGCCCACTTATAATCATAGAAGAAGGCATGCCGAAACTGCGGATAGAGCACATCGAAAAGATGGCCTCAGGAGAATGGTCCTGGGAAGACCTCGTCAAAAATGGCATAATTGAATACTTAGACGCTGAAGAAGAAGAAAACGCCTACATCGCCCTTAACCCCAAAGACATAACCCGAGAAAACACGCACCTAGAGATTGCAACCTACACAATTCTAGGAATCTGTGCCTCAACAATCCCGTATGCTGAACACAACCAGTCACCACGAAACTCGTATCAAGCAGCAATGGCAAAACAAGCGTTAGGCGTTTACGCAACGAACTTCCAGCAGCGAGTAGACTCAAGATCGCACATTTTGCACTATCCGCAAGTGCCCATTGTTGAAACAGCGCTCATGGAGACGATGGGGTACAAACTCCGCCCATCCGGACAAAACTGCTTAGTAGCCGTCCTGTCCTTCGAAGGCTATAACATGGAAGACGCTCTGATATTCAGCAAGGCCTCAATAGAACGAGGATTGGGTCGCTCCACATTTTACAGAATATATGAAGCAGAATGCCGCCAGTACTTGGGAGGCCTCAGAGACAAGTTCCTGTTGCCTGAACCTGGAACAAGAGGCTTCAGAGGAGAACAATACTACAGGCTGCTTGAACCAGACGGCATAATAGGCCTCGAATCAGGCGTCGCAGGCGGCGATGTTCTAGTAGGCAGAATCAGCCCGCCGAGATTCCTTGAAGAATACAAGGAGTTTGAAGTGAAAGGCCCGTCCATGCGAGACACATCCGTGGACATGCGCCCCTCCGAAAACGGAATCGTCGACGCAATATTCATAACACAATCAAGCGAAGGCAGCAAACTCGTGAAAGTCAGAGTCCGCGACCAACGAGTGCCAGAACTGGGCGACAAGTTCGCCTCAAGACACGGGCAGAAAGGTGTCATAGGCCTAATCGTGCCCCAAGAAGACCTGCCTTTCACAGAAGACGGCATAGTTCCCGACATAATCATCAACCCGCACGCTATCCCCTCAAGAATGACTGTAGGACAGTTTATTGAATCATTAGCTGGAAAAGCGGGTGCGGCCAGAGGAAAACCAGCCGATGGCACTCCGTTCTCAGGCGAGAGCTCAGGAGAAGTGAGAAAAGCCCTTGTCCGCCTCGGATTCAGCCACACTGGCGCCGAAGTTTTCTACAATGGAGTCACAGGCGAAAAGTTCGTGGCAGACATATACATCGGCGTTGTCTACTATCAAAAACTGCACCACATGGTGGCGGATAAGATACATGCTAGGGCCCGCGGCCAAGTACAGATGCTGACAAGGCAGCCGACTGAAGGCAGAGCCAGAGGCGGAGGCCTCAGGTTCGGAGAAATGGAGCGAGACTGCCTTATTGGACATGGAGCAGCCATGCTTCTGAGAGACAGGCTGCTGGAAGAATCAGACAAGTACACGCTGTACATCTGCGAAACGTGCGGCCACATAGCTTACTACGATATGAAGCAGAGAAAATATGTGTGCAAATTATGCGAAGACAAGGCAAAGATTGCGCCCGTCGTAGTGTCTTACGCTTTCAAGCTGCTTCTGCAGGAACTCATGAGTCTCTGTATCTCGCCGAAACTGAAACTGAAGGAGAAGGCATGACATGTCATCAGAGGAAATAATCCATAAAGTCGTAGACAGAGTAGACTTCGGCTTATTCTCACCGCAAGACGTACGCAAACTCTCAGTTGTAGAAATACAGACACCTGACACTTATGACGAAGACGGGGCGCCAATCACTGCTGGCTTGATGGATGGGAGACTCGGGACGCTTGAGCCGAGACAGAGGTGCAAGACCTGCGGCAACACCGCAATCAGATGTCCAGGCCATTTTGGGCATATCGAGCTAGCCGTCCCCATAGTGCACATTGAATTCACGAAGCTGATTCACGAGCTCCTCAGAGCAACATGTCGAAACTGCAGTAGAATACTCTTGCCAGACGAGACTGCAGCTAAAGTCCGTAGCAAACTTGACAAGACCAAGCAACTTCTAGGTCTCGTGCCAGATGAAGTTTACAAACTTATACTGCATGAAACAAAGATCAAGCAGTGCCCTCACTGCGGAGCCATGCAGAACAAGATTGTTTTCGAGAAACCCACAAAATTCAGCGAACAAATCCCTGAGACAGGCTCTGAGTCAATAACCCCAAGCATGACACGCGAAAGACTGGGACGCATATCTGACGAAGATCTTGAGCTGCTGGGATTTGACCCGAGAGCTGCGCGTCCAGAATGGATGGTGCTGCAGGTTCTTCCAGTTCCACCCGTTTACGTTCGTCCCTCGATCACGTTGGAGTCAGGCATCCGTTCAGAAGACGACTTAACCCACAAACTCGTGGACATCATCCGCATCAACCAGAGATTGAAAGAGAACATGGATGCTGGCGCACCCACACTTATCATTCAAGATCTCTCAGAACTCTTACAATACCATGTTACGACTTACTTCAACAACGAAGCCTCAGGAATACCTCCAGCAAGACACCGCTCAGGCCGAGCCCTAAAAACACTGTCGCAGAGATTGAAGGGCAAAGAAGGAAGATTCAGAAGCAACCTCTCAGGAAAAAGAGTAGACTTCTCAGCACGCACAGTTGTTTCTCCAGACCCCAACCTCGACATAAACGAAGTCGGAGTCCCCCTGGAAATAGCCATGCGCTTATCCGTCCCAGAAAAGGTAACTGAGTGGAACATCGAAGAAATGAGAAAGTTCATAACAAATGGCCCCGAAAAATATCCAGGCGCACTCTACATAATCCGACCAGACGGCAAACGCATCAGACTCGAATTCGTCGTTGACAGATCAAAAATCGCTGAAGCCGTCGAACTAGGCTTCATCGTCGAAAGACACCTTAACAATGGCGACATAGCCATCTTCAACCGTCAACCATCACTTCACCGCATGTCAATAATGGCTCACTACGTCCGCGTATTGCCCTACAAAACATTCCGTCTACACCTCTGCGTGTGTCCACCCTACAACGCAGACTTTGACGGAGACGAAATGAACCTGCACGTACCTCAGAGCGAAGAAGCACGCGCAGAGGCACTTCTACTGATGCAGGTTCAGGATCAGTTACTTTCACCCAGATTCGGAGGCCCAATAATCGGCGCCATCCGAGATTTTATCACCTCCGCATATCTCTTCACGCGGAGAAGCAACTACCTAACAAGAAACGAAGTGAACCGAATAGTTCTCGGAGCAGGATACTACGGACCGCTCCCCGAACCCAAAATCAAGGAGCCGCAGCCACTCTGGACAGGCAAGCAAATATTCAGCCTATTCCTGCCTAAAGACATGAACTACGTTCTGAAAGCCAACATCTGCCAAGGCTGCACAAAATGCGTCGGTGAAGACTGTCCGCATGACGCATACGTCGTCGTCAAAAACGGCGAACTTGTCAGCGGAGTAATAGACAGGCGCTCAATAGGCGCAGAGCAGTCTGAAAGCCTTCTCCACAGAATCATTAAAGATTATGGAACACAGGCTGGCCGCGAGTTCCTGAACAGAATCACACACATGCTGAAGCTTTTCATAACCATGCGAGGCTTCACCTACACATACGACCAGCTAGTGCTCTCACCGAAAGCTGAAAACAGAATAAGAAAAACGATGGATCGCATTGAGAAGAAGATACTTGAACTCATCGACAGCCACACCAAAGGAACCCTTCCAAGACTGCCAGGACAAACCCTTGAAGACTCATTCGAAATATACGTCATGAACGAACTGGCGAAGGCAAGAGACGAATCAGGCAGGATAGCAGACGAAGACTTCACGTTGGACAACGCAGGCATCGTGATGACCCGAACAGGCGCAAGAGGCTCAAGCCTCAACATCGGCCAAATCAGCGCCTGCGTAGGACAACAAGCTGTCCGAGGCAAAAGAATCCTAAGAGGCTACGTAGGCCGCGCTCTTCCACATTTCAAAGCAGGAGACGCGACGCCCAAAGCCAGAGGCTTTGTTTACTCCTCATACCAGACAGGACTGGATGTCATAGAGTTCTTCTTCCACTCCATGGGTGGCCGCGAAGGCTTGGTGGACACAGCCGTCAGAACACAGCAAAGCGGCTACATGCAGCGAAGACTCATTAACGCACTTGAACACATACGCCTCGAATACGACAACACCGTCAGAAACTCAGCCGGCGACATCATCCAATTCCAATATGGCGAAGACGGTGTGGACCCAGCTAAAAGCGACCATGGAAAAGCCGTGAACGCAAGCCGGCTTGTAGACCAGTTGAAAATAGCTAAAGAAAGAGGCAAACCCGCAACAGCAGAGTACATAAAGAAAAACCTCAAAGAAGCCGAAGAAGTCTTGACACCGATCCTCATAGATGAACTCAAACAGAACCTCACAAAAGCAGAGCTGAGCAACTCCGGCGTAGACAAGGCAATAAGCTCAACGGTTGAGCATTATAAACGGGCTTTAATGGAGCCAGGCGAAGCCGTCGGAATAGTTGCCGCTCAGTCAATAGGCGAACCTGGAACTCAGATGACCCTCAGAACTTTTCACTATGCAGGAGTCAGAGAGCAAAACGTAACCCTCGGACTGCCAAGACTGATAGAGATTGTTGACGCTAGACGGATTCCATCCACGCCTATCATGACGATCTACTTAGATGAAGTGCACAGGAAAAATCGGGAAGCCGCAGTGAAAATCGCTCGAAACATCATATTCACAACGCTAGAAAATCTGACACAGGCGATTTACGAGGACCTATTACATGAAGAAGTGGTTGTTGAGCTAAACAAAACCATGATGGAAGATCGCGAGGTGACAATGGAGGAATTGAAGGAAGCCCTTCAGATTCCGAACTGTACAGTGAAAACAAAGGGTAACACGTTGTACCTTCAACCCAAAAAGGTTGATGCTCTAAGGAAACTCCGTGACAAGGCCCCTTCAGCTCACGTGAAAGGCGTTGTAGGCATAAGACGCGTGCTGGTCACAGAGGAACATGGCGAATGGGTCATCCGAACAGACGGTTCAAACCTATCAAAAATCTTGGAAATCCCCGGAATAGACACTTCGAGAACCACGACAAACAATGTTCACGAGATAGCCAAGGCAATTGGAATAGAAGCTGCCAGAAACGCGCTGATTCATGAAGCAGGAAGCGTTCTGGAAGAGCAAGGCCTAGACGTAGATGTCCGTCACGTAATGCTCGTTTCTGACATGATGACATCAACAGGCGAGGTTCAACAGATAGGCAGACACGGCATCAGCGGCAAGAAATCCAGCGTTCTAGCCCGCGCCGCCTTCGAAATTACCGTCCCGAACATCGTTGAAGCCGCCGTGAGAGGAGAAAGCGACCCACTGGCAGGCGTAACCGAAAATGTAATAGTAGGGCAATCAGTACCTATTGGCACAGGATTAGTAGAACTGTACATGTCGACGTTTGAGCAGAAAGGAGCGAAGAAGAAATGATAGACATAGACAAGGCGATCGCAGCCGCCGTGAAGACAGGCAAAGTGGCCTTCGGCGCAGATTCAGCGATCAAAAACGCGAAGTCAGGCAAGGTCAAAATGATCGTTCTGGCCGCAAACTGTCCCAAAAACGTGCGTGAAGACATAGAATGTTACTGCAAGCTTTCGAATGTTCCGTTCATAACGTTCAGAGGCTCCGCCATAGATCTGGCTGCTGTCTGCGGTAAACCATTCATCATATCAGCGCTAAGTATAAGAGAGCCTGGCGACTCTGAAATTCTCAAATTGATCGAGAAAGCAGAGCCAGAGGAATTCACTGGAGGAAACGAATGACAAGCGGGATAAAATTCACGAGCACTGAGATGCGCTACATCGCTCTTTTTGAAAGCATAACCAACGCCAGCGCCAAAGACTGCATAATCGATGAGGAACAGGGACGCGTGATTTTCATAATCAACGAAGGCCAAATAGGCGCTGCCATAGGCAGAGGCGGAAGAAACATCCACACCTTGGAAAGGATGACGGGAAAGAAACACGAAATCATAGAGTACTCTGAAGACCCAGTGAAATTCATCAAGAACGCTTTAAAACCTGCAGCAGTCAAAGAAGTACGCGTAAGCGAAAGACCAGACGGCAAAAAAATGGCCGTTGTGGCGGTGAATCCAAAGGACAAGGGCGTTGCGATAGGCAAAAACGGAAAGAACGCTGAACGTCTGCGTTTTCTGGCAAAAAGATACTTCCAAATACAGAACGTAAGCATAACCTAGCCACGAGGAAGTATTCACATGAAAAGGCGATTTGCGCTTGCTGCTTGCTCGCTGTTTCTGCTGTTCACGTTAGTCAACTGTGCATATGCTGAAGAATCGTTCACAGACAAGCTTCTGGGTAGCCCACTGCTGGTTCTGGCAATACTTTTCGTAATCGTGCTGATAGCTCTGATCTATCACAAAATAAGAAAGTGAGTTGTTAAGAAGCATCTTCAATCGATTTCCCGTTTGTGTTCTCCGTTCTTAAGAGAAGATCAATGAGTGCTTTCTGGTCTACCTCAGCTCGAGTTCTCCAGTCTAGATATATCTGTTCGTTTTCGTCTTCGTTTAAGTATCCGTATCGTACGTAGCGATCCACGTTCAATCCCACTTTCCAGCCTGGCAGTTTTTCCCGCAGAAGCTCTTCAACTTCTTTGCGTGGTGCTTTTCCTCTTTTGGAAATGATGTAGGAAATCGTTATTGCCAGTCCTGCGAGATCGTCTATTCTCCACCCGACCATTTTCGCCTCTTTTGGCGTGATTTCTCCTCTCAGGGTTATGTAAAATCTCGTTCTGTCCAACTGTTCAATGCTAGGATTTTCCACTGTCTTCTCTTCTTCGAAAACGGTTCTCACCTGAAGATCCAGTGCTTTCAAGTAGTCGTCCAGCACCTTCAGCACCTTCGGATAATCTGAACCTAATGCTTTTCTGAGTTCCCAGCCTTTCACTCCGGGTCTCATGTGTCTCTTGTAAAAGAGCAGGTGCGTGGCCCTCTTGAGTTTGCTAGCATATGTGGCTTTTCTTTTGCTCATTGTTGTTCTCCCTTTTTCCACCGTTTCCATTCTTCCACTGAGACAGGTATAGGTATGGATACAAGCTGTTTAGCGCTGATTCGAGTTTCAGGTTTCTCGTTGGGTTTGATGAACATTTCCTCTTCCAGCATGCGAACTTCCAGCGTAGCGTAACCGTAAGTAATCAGAAAGCTCGCCATGAACGCCCTCTGAACGGTTTCCTCGTAAGTGTCTGCTCCAACAAAATCCCAGTAGTGAACTTTTCCTTCGGATCCTTTCTTCTGCACGCATGTCTTTAGTTCTTGCCAGAAGCTATTCAGCTCCTCGGAGAAAGTCTTGTCCTGCAAGATTCTCTGCTGTACGAGTTCCTCGCGCGTAGCTGAGCCTATCTTAACTTCGATGGGCGGGGTTTCCTTCCATCTTTCATTGAGTGGAAGAAGATTCATCCAGTAGTTTATGGCTTCTGCCAAGCTGTGAAGCGTTACCTGCTCGAATTCGATTAGCGGGTGCCATGCTTTAACGAAGGTTCCTATTATGGCTCCTTTTGACAGTTTTTTGAGTTTTTCTTCGAGCAGAAATGGATCAGTGTACAGGCTTGTGGAGCGATGTTTAACCCATTCGCTTTGAAGCTTCACAACTGTCGCGATGTAGTGAATGGTTTCAGCGTCCAAGCAGAGGTCTTCAGGCAGAGTCCATTCTGGCAAATACTCTCTTGCTGTTTTGATGTTATCGTCGATGTTTATGAGAAATGGATCTAGGGAGCGCTGCTCAACGGATTTGCATGTCTCAATGATGCGGACAAGTTTCTCTCGACCTGTTTTCTCCCGTTCTCTTTTAGACAGCATTAGGCTACTCCCCGGACGACTGATTTGCCTTCGACGTTCTGGACGGTGATGATGTTGGCTTCTTCCTGCGCGAACGTTATCTGGCTTGGCGTGATGACTACGTACTGGGCTTCAGCGTTCTTGACTGTGGACACGAGCATCTTGGCAATAAGCTCCCTGTTCTTGGGGTCCATGTGAATGTCATATTCGTCCACGGCGCGGAAAGGCGAGCGAACATGATGTTGCAGTGCAAGAAGGAAGCTCATTGTCGCGGTGGTTCGTTCTCCCCCGCTCTGCGTGTAAGCGTCCAGCGGAACAGGCTTACCTCCTTTGAAGCCTACGAGGATTTCTAATCCCGCTACTTCAATGTCGTGTTCGTTGACAAGTCTGACTTCTCCAACTGCCTGCATCTGGGCCAACATCTTCTGATATTCAAGGTTAGCGCGGTCCAGCAGGCTCTGCAAAACCGTTTTCCAAGCTTCTGTCCGCGTTTTCACCTCTTCCAGGGCTTTCTCGCGGTTTTCAGCAACAAGCTGCGCTTTTTCTTTCAGCTCCAAGTAGAGTTTTGAATAGGATTCGTACATTTTCTCGATGTCTTCCGAGACATCAGCTAAGGCTGCTAGGTGTCCTTCGGTGATTCGCATTTCGTCCAGGATTTCGCCCATGTTTTTGATGACGGCTATTCGCGGGCCTGATGCTTCAGCTTGTTTTATGGTTTCGTTGAGGCTTGCTTCTGCTACTTTGAGCTCCTGTTCCAAAGCTTTTACGTCTGCAGTTGCGCTGTCTCTGCGGTATTGCAGAAGCGCGAGTTTTATGCGTGTTTCAAGGATTTTATCATCAACTTTCCCGGTCTGGTCTTCCATCGTGTTGGTTTTGGTTTGGTTTGCGCCTATTTGTGTGCTGAGTTTCTTGAGGATGCTGTTCGAGTTCTGGATCAGTTCTTTCAGGTTCTGGGTTTTCAGCAGCTTCAGCGAGCTTAA